>CAYGXH010000081.1:0-9705 GCA_964353675.1 uncultured Chlorobiaceae bacterium | reverse complement strand
TGGGCTCATTTTTGCAGGTAACGCTATATTTTTATACATTCCTCCCCTAATATAACTCTTTGAGGTGATTATGGAAATGGTGAAAAAGCTATGTTCTGCCTTTATTGTGACCGGATTAGTTATTCTGCCTCTCTGGTCCGCTTTTTCTCAAATTCCCGAGGTGAACTTAAATATACCTGCAGATTATAAATGGGACGGTGCGCAGTTTACACTGGAGTATAACGGTACGATTATCGCAAAACTGTCTTTGGGGAAGGGTCAGGAAGTCGATGATTTTGCAGTGCTTCCATCTGATTCAAATGGTAAAGCTGAACAGGTGTTCAAATGGGTTTCGCATAAGACGCCGCTGGAATTTACAGGTTCTGTCATAGGATCTGATGAATCATTCCCCTGTGAAGCCGAGAAGGGGGAGGATGCACCCGTCATGATCCGGCATTGTGTAGGATTAAGTCATAGTCTCCTGAATCGCGCGGTGTACGACAGGAAGTTCGATTGGCTCCTTTCAGCAGATTTCCCTACCACTATAACCATTTCCCCGTCGAAAAGTGAGAATGAGGAAAATGAATTTGCCATCACTCTGAAGGGGAACGACGTACTGCTCCGTTTCCGGCCTTCATTTTACCGGAGTCATAGAGGACTTGAATATTTTACACCGTGGAAATATAAAATCTGGAATCAATCGGTAGCCGGATGGTGCTCGTGGTTCGCATACTTTGATAAAATTACCGAAACGGATGTCCGCAGAGCCGCCGATATTCTATCGGATGTACTGGTACCGTTCGGTTTGGAATATCTCCAGATCGACGACGGCTATCAGCAGAAGCCGGTCGGAGTACCGGAAACCTGGCTTGTACCTAATGCGAAATTTCCGTCGGGCTTGGCAGATTTAAGTTCTTATATTAAATCGAAAGGATTGAGACCGGGGATATGGACGAATGTCAGTTTCCATCAAAAAGATTATGCTGAAGCACATCCGGAATTGTTTGTCAGTGATGAGAAAGGGAAAGCGGTATACGGGCATTGGATCGGGTACGTTATGGATGGAAACAATTCCCAGACCCTTGATGAACTGGTAAAACCTGTGTACCGTAAATTAAAAGGAATGGGGTGGCAGTATTACAAAGTGGATGCACTGAGGCATCTGCGGTACGAGGGGTACAATTCGAATGCGGAATACTACCGAAAAAAAGGGATAGATGTTGAAATTCCATATCGTACCTTTGTACGGTCCATAAGGGAAGAGATCGGTGATGAGAATTTTATGATGGGATGCTGGGGAATTCGCCCCGAGCTGATCGGGATCATCGATGCATGCCGCATCGGTGATGACGGATTCGGGTATGGCGGACTGGCAGAATACAATTCTTTCAACAATGTTATCTGGCGGAACGATCCCGACCATATTGAACTCACACCTGAGGACGCATATAAATCATGCATGACAACATCTCTTACAGGGTCGGTCTTCATGCTGACAGACAAACCGGAAGTATACAGAACCGCAATTGTTGAACCGGCGAAACGTTCTCTGCCGATACTCTTCACACGCCCCGGTCAGGTATATGATGTCGATCCGACAAGGTCAGCTCTCCTCAACCGCGTGAAAACGGAATTGAGCGGCGCCGGTCCCCGCGCCGTAGATGCCGATCAACATGAATACTGCCACCTCTATCTGCTGGAAATCGTCAGACCGTTCGACCAGTGGATTGTCCTGGGGCGGACAGGGGGCGGTGAGGAAAAGATCGGATTTCGGGATCTTGGACTAGATCCGGAACAGGAGTACCACGTCTTCGAATTCTGGTCGAAGCATTACCTGGGTTCATTTCACAAGGAATTTTATTTCGGTGCGATAAATGCGGATTATGGTTGTCAGCTTTTCTGCATCCGGCCGAAATACGGGCATCCGCAAATTCTTGCAACGAACCGACACATCAGCTGCGGCGGATACGACCTCGAAAATGTCGAATGGCATAACCGGACGCTGAGCGGTAAAAGTAATGTTGTGAAAGGTGACATCTACGAAATGCATGTTTTTGAGCCGCAAGGTTTCACAATGAAAGAAATCTCGGTCATGGGCGCCAAAGTGATTGAAAATGTGGAATCTGAAGGAGTTAGAAAAATTACGATACAGCCGGGTGAATCGGCCGCTGTGTCTTGGCAAATCGTCTATTAGTTTTCATAGAAAGCTCATTCACGACTGTTGACTTTTATCTCTTTCAATCGTACTTTATATATGTATGATGATTCGACAATGCTCGATGGGATGTTGGGGAATTTGTAAGTCGAAATCGTCCGTTGTTAACTGCACGCGGTTTTTATATTCTACGATAAAGTAGTTCCGCTCCTACTATGGAAATCATACTCATATCTCTCGTTATTCTGGTCGGATGTCTTGCTTTTTTCATGGTGTATCTCATCTTACGGGAGCGAAGATTGCAGGTTAGTAACGTTAATAATAATCCCCTCGTTGTCATGCAGCAGTATGTGGAGTCGCTGAGAACCGACGTTCGTACGAGTTTACAGCAGGTTTCGGATAATGTAAACCAGCAATTGGTAATGATTACAAATCAAATGCAGTCGCAGACATCGACCGTCGGTAATCGCCTTGATACGGCGGCTCGCATCATCGGTGATGTCCAGAAAAATCTTGGGGAGCTGGGGCAAGCTGCGAAAGAGATCAAGGAAGTCGGTCAAAACGTCGCTAAACTTGAAGAATTACTCCGCGCGCCCAAGCTCAGAGGAGGGTTTGGTGAATTTCTGCTCGAGGACCTGCTGAAACAGGTCATCCCTTCGAAGTATTTTCAGATGCAGTACCAGTTCCGGAACGGCCAGACCGTCGATGCAGTTATCGAGACGTCAGATCATCTCGTTCCGATTGACTCAAAATTTCCACTTGAGAATTTTCGGAAGATGATAACTGCAGAAAACGACCAGGATAAGAAAGTATTCAGGAAGTCATTCGTGGGGGATGTTAAAAAGCACATCGATGCGATCGCATCCAAATATATTCTTCCGGATGAAAGGACATTTCCGTTTGCACTTATGTACATACCGGCAGAGAATATTTACTATGAGGTCATTATAAGAGAAGAGGGAGTAAGTGATGAATCAGGTGTGTACGCGTACGCGATCGATCAGAAGGTCATACCCGTTTCACCGAATACGCTCTATGCGTACCTGCAGGTAATCGCTCTTGGTTTGCGCGGTCTCTACATAGAGCAAAGTGCGAAGGAAGTATTGGACAGTTTATCGCGTTTACAAGGCGACCTTGGCAGGGTCCGGGAAGTTTTCGATACGCTAGGATCCCACCTCGATAATGCTTTAAAGAAGTATGATGACGTCGACAAGAAATTATCGAACGTAGAGGGGCGCCTGGAAGGTGTCGCAGAAAAAAGACTTCAAAACGGGCAATCCAGTGAGTTGCCCGGTCACTAATGGGATTTATTTTAATTTTTTTTGAACATGATGAAAGGATCAAGCTATGTACCTAAAAGTTCATCCGGAAAATCCACAGGAAAGACACATCAGTCATGCGGTTGAGATTCTGAAAAACGGCGGGGTCGTCGTTTACCCCACCGACACAGTCTATGGTATAGGGTGTAGTATATATGATACACGCGCAATTGAACGAATATATCAGATCAAAAAACAGGATGAGCAAAAACCGTTCAGTTTTGTGTGCTCCGATCTCAGCCACATCAGCGAGTATGCAAAAGTATCGAACACGGCATTTCGTCTGATGAAACAGCTGATCCCCGGTCCGTATACGTTTATACTGCCTGCAAGTAGACTTAAGCAGCTCCCCAAGAGCATGATTTCAAAAAGAAAAACGGTCGGGATTCGTGTACCGAATAATAAAATTTCGCTCATGCTTGTAAAAGAACTTGGACATCCGATCTTGAGCGCAAGCGTAACGAATGGCGACGGCAGTGTGATTACCGATCCGGAAATCATTGAACATCACTACGGAAAACGGGTAGACCTGATACTCGATGGCGGAACCAGTCAGGCTGAGCTATCGACTATTCTCGATTTAACGGAGGAAAAGGGAGTGGTGCTCAGGGAGGGTGCGGGTGATGTGAGTATGCTGATGGCAGAATAAAAAAAAATTGTTGCGCTGGCCCATAATAACAAAAATATTAATGGGAAATAAATCGGATAGAATAACAGTGGGGAAATATGAAAGCCGATGCGGTTGAATACCACCACACCATTATCAGTGAATTTCTTGCGCTTCCCTCCGAACGGCCTCTGGGAGGAATCCTGAGAAATCTCGCGATTGGAACGTGCATCGGCGTTCTCTTTTTGTTCGACACCGGCATCACGGCAATATCCGGATGGTCAAGGATCGCGGGTCTTTTAATTATCGGATGGGGAGTGGCATCCATGGGATGGGGCGCAGAGAGGTTGTGGTACTCAACGGTCGGGCGCATGTTCCTCCGCCCGCTGACGTGGTATGCCTATTTAACGAGATTGCCTTTCTGGTTCATCGGAGGAGGGATTGGATACACGATAGGTGCATTAACAACCGAAAAAGCCGGCTTCCTGTCGGTCCAGGATATTCCGGTAAAATCACTTTTCATTTTCGGGGGTAATATTGGTCTGACCCTGCAGCTCATTCTGCAAATTCGATTGTACAGATTCGTTCGTCGTTATCGTCATACTGAACACAGTGAAATTGAGAGGAGTAGCAATGACAAAAATTGAACAACACAAGATCGTTGAAATGCTCCAGGACTACCTTCACAAAATGCACGAGCGTGACCTGGATGATTTTGAAATGTTTCGAAAGCGCGACAGGGATGACGAGGACCTCGATGAAATCTCGCGCCGACGCCTTTCGGAGCTGTATGTTAAGTATATTCCCGGCCGCTTCCGCCGCTGAAGAATGCCGGTTATTCTGACAAAGAATTGTCGGCAGCGCATCGGGAGTATCACCGGTGAAGTATTGGAACGTCTTGCTAAAAATGATAGTCATACATTTATCTACGTTGCTCCCACCAAGCGCAAAATCCGCGATTTGCAAAGGGAATTCCTGCGAGCTACGCCTGGAAAGACAGCGCCTGCTTTCAACCTGTTTACACTCGAAACACTCGCGGCACAGCTCTATGTGCTCCTCTGCCCGCCAAGACGCCTGATATCTGGACCGGAACAGGCTGTCCTCATCGACGAGGCAATCATGTCGGTTTCTCATCAGCTTCAATACTTCCGACTCCGGGGATCGCCGAAAAGACTTACCAAAGGAACGCTTTTAAGAATTATTAACGTCATTAATGCGCTGAAAGAAAAAGGCGTTTACCTTACAGCGCTCCGCAGTGAAGCAGAAACGGTTGAAAAGTATGAACGGCCGAAGCTCAACGATATCCTTCTCATCTACGAAAAGTATGAACAACTCCTGGGTGATAGGTTTGCCGACCCCGGAGGATTGTTTAAACATGTCAATGAGCAGTGGGATCCGCGCGTGTCGGCGGAAGCTTTCGTCTCGTATTTCGGCGAGGTTGATACGATCTTCGTATCCGGATTCGATGAGTTCTCGAATCCTGAGCTTACAATGCTGAATAGCCTTTCGAATGTTGACGGCATGGGAGCGGTAATCTCATTTGACTACAATCTCGAAAATGATGAGGTATTTGGTCATCTGAAGGAGAATTACGAAAAATTTCTCGAGATGGGTTTTAAAAAAAATACGACAAAAAAATCGACGGGAAAAGAATTTCACAGAAAAATTACGGAATGTCTTTTCCAACCGAAAAGAGAAACTGATAAATTTCCCGCACAATCCCGCCTCACAGTAATTGCCGCCAAGGATCGCAGAGATGAAGCAGACATAGTTGCAAAAATTATACGACATCTTATCCGAGAACAGCCTAAACGGCCAATCGATAAGATCTGTGTCGCAACGTTCCGTCCGGATTTGTACACGCAACACTTCAGGGAGGTCTTCGAACAATACGGCATTCCGGCAAATATTACAGACAGATACTATCTCGATCAATCACCCGTCGTGGTTGCGATCCTTTCACTTCTGATGATTTATCAGCGTGATTTCATGGTTTCCGATATTATGCGCGCACTCTCGAGCGTGTATGTGCGTCTGACATATAATGGGAAACCGATTGATGCCGGAGCGCTCTACGAATCTGCATATATATTGAAAATTACCGGAGGATTTTCGGCATGGATAAAGAAAATCGGAGATCGGTTACGGCTAACGGAGACAAGGTTAGGAGATGCAGACCAAGAAAGAGATAAAAACAGTCTGCAGCATGAGGCTGAGGTATTGCGTGATACTGAAGTTACTCTGCATGTTCTCCGGGATCTCCTCAAAGATTTCGATAGAGCCATGACACCAATGGGCTTTAAGGAACGGCTTCTCCGTCTTATCGATAGTGTGAATCTTACCGATAACATACTCCGCGGGAGGTTTGCGCTCAGGGATGATGATCAGTTGGAGAAAGATACCCGGGCGCTGGAAAAATTCCTTGATTTTATCGATGAGTTTTTGGAGATTCTTGCCCTTGAAGGGAAGGGAGAGGTGGTCGAACACCTGCCGTTCTATCTTAACCGGCTGCGGGAGTCGATGACACAGGTCAGGTATAACATCCGGCAGAAGTACGGGTACGGTGTTGCAGTTACGTCAATGGACGAGACGCGCGGTCTTGATTTCGATGTGATGATACTGGTGGGAATGGTAGATGGTGAATTTCCGCCTGTATACAGGCCTGAGATATTTTTCAGTTCAACTCAACGGTTACTCCGTGAAAAGTATCACCTTCAGGAGCACCGGTACCTGTTTTACCAGATGTTATGCAACTTCACTGAACATCTCTACATCACATTCCCGCAGACTGACGGAGAAAATGAACTCATTCAGTCGACGTTCATTGATGCCCTGATGGAGGTTGTTGATGTGGAGGATTCTCGCCAAAAGTACCCGCCATTTCTCTCAGGGATTCTTTATACGAAATTGGATGCTGTCCGCCATATCGGAATCGTTGTGGGGAATGGAGGTTCGACGGAGCATGAACTCGGAAAAATTGCCGGCAATGAGACAAATAGAGAAATTGCCCGGCACGTTCAGGGACTTCGCACCCGTATGGAAGTTGAAAAAGCGCGCATGGAAGGTCGAGCATACCCTGAATTTCGCGGTATCATCGGCGGTAATCTTGAAAGCAATACCGAAAATGCCCTCTCAGATATGCGAGACAGGATATACTCTGTCACTCAGTTAGAGGCGTATGGCAAATGCCCATTTCACTACTTTGCAGAGCGGCTCCTTCGTCTCAATGTCATTGAGGAGATCGATGAAGAATTGACACCTCTCGAACGTGGCGGTCTTATACACGATGTCCTCTTTGAATTTTATCTCGACAGAAGAATGCGCGGCTTAAAGTCCCTTCGGGAAGTCAGCGACAAAGATTTTAATGATGCTTTCAAGGACATATGTGACATAACGAAGAAGAAGCTCACCTCACTTGGTATTTCAAGTCCGTTCTGGGAATTGGAGGAAGAGCGAATCTTCGGGTCAAGTAACCGAAAAGGTGTTCTGTGGAAATTCCTTGAATTCGAACAAAATCAGCAATATACTGTACTGCCTTCCTACTTTGAGGTGGAATTCGGGACTAAGAAGAAAGAGGGGAAAGGGACCGACCCGTCTCTCTCGATGGAAATCCCGATTACTACCGGGCCTGTCCGATTAAGGGGTAAAATCGACCGTATAGATACAGGCGGTTTCATATTCCGCATCATTGATTATAAGACAGGAGCAACAACACCCGACCGTGAATCCATCGATAAGGGAATAAGTCTCCAGCTGCCGGTCTACCTGTACGCCGTCGAGGAGATGCTGAGGCGAGCGAGCGGTAGAGATTGGCGGGGCGTAGCGGGTGTATACTATGTACTAACTCCTAAGGTTAAGGAAACGCTCGGAATCGGAGACATAAATCACAGGAAGAAAGTGTTTAATGCCGCGCCGAATTCTAAACAATTGTGCGCCAATGAGAGTGAACTGCGTCAGGTTATTCAGCGGACTCTGGAGTACGTTAATGAGTATGTAGATAAAATTTCAACCGGACAATTTCCGGTTGAACCAAAAGTAACAAAGAAGGTTTGCGCATGGTGCGACCATAAGACGATCTGTCGGATCCAATTGAAATCACTCATTTCCTCGGAGGCGACTGAGGAAGGAAACACTGAGAAAGAATAATATTTTGTATATTAGTGCCGTTCTTACGGGGAAAAGAAAGTGTATTAACGCTGAACGGACATCAGTGATTAATTATTAATGAATTCTTTACACGGAAGAGAAAATGCCAACTGCATTGCAACGGATCGGTGTTCTAACAGGCGGCGGAGACTGCCCGGGCCTTAACGCTGTCATTCGGAGCATCGCCAAACCAGCTTTATCTTATTTTAATGCAAAAGTCATCGGGATCGAGGATGGATTTGAAGGATTTGTTGAAGGACGGAAACGCGAACTAACGAAGCTCGATGTAACCGGAATCATCAATCTCGGCGGCACAATTCTCGGAACTTCGAACAAAGGAGACCCATTTCATTACCCGCGTGAGGGTGCATCAGGAGTAGTCGTCACTGATTGCTCAGATGTAGTGCTCGACAACTACCGTCAATGGAACCTTGATGCTCTTATTGCGATTGGAGGTGACGGGACGATGAACATCTCCGCCAAGCTTGGAAAGATGGGGATGAATATTATCGGCATTCCGAAGACAATAGATAACGACCTCGAAGCGACGGATATCACTTTCGGTCATGATTCAGCCCTTCAGGTAGCGACCGAAGCTATCGACAGATTACAGACAACCGCCTCAGCACATCATCGGGTCATTGTAATTGAAGTCATGGGTAGATATGCAGGATGGATTGCTCTAGGTGCGGGCGTCGCTGCCGGTGCGGATGTTATTCTGATTCCGGAAATCCCGTTCAGGTGGGAGTCGGTTTTTAACTTCGTCTGGAAACGAAGCAAAGGAGCGAGGTACAGCATCATCTGTGTAGCGGAGGGGGCAAAACCGTTAGATGGTAAGCTTACAGTACGAGAAACAGACCAAAAGCGAACTGATCCTATCCGGTTGGGCGGAATTGGGGAAATCGTAGCAGATAAGATAGAGCAGGAAACGAAGCTTGAAACACGCGTAACTGTCCTTGGACACGTGCAGAGGGGTGGAAGCCCTTCAGCCTTCGATCGTATATTGGGCACAAGATTTGGTTCGATGGCACTGCAGGCCGCTTCACGCGGCGAGTTCGGTTGTATGGTGAGTCTCCGTGGAAGAGATGTCGTCACTGTACGACTCGAAGATGCGATCCAGCGACAGCGATTGGTTCCGCCCGACTCACAGCTTGTTATGGCTGCGCGGTCGGTCGGTGTCTGTTTCGGCGATTGACGGTACGTAAAAGGGACGGTTAATAGCCGTAAAGTATATGCACATTAATGATCCTGCGTAGTTAATCCACTATGCGTGAAGAGACGGAATCTCGCGGTATCGAACCTCATCTCCTCATCAAGGCGTATGAGACTGGCTTTTTCCCAATGGCTAATTCACGTTCCGGTCCTATCCGTTGGTATTCTCCTGATCTAAGAGCAATCATTCCGCTCGATGGATTAAAAATATCACGCAGTTTGAAGCAGACAATCAATAAGAATATTTTCAGAATTAAGGTGGATACCGCTTTTGAGGAGGTCATGAG
>CAYGXH010000080.1:0-9715 GCA_964353675.1 uncultured Chlorobiaceae bacterium | reverse complement strand
CTGTGATCTCGGATGTGCAAATCATGGCCGACACTATTACTATGACATCATGGTCGCTTTTGATTGAAGCGAAAATGTCTGTATTGCATGACTCTTCAGCGACATTCGGAGTGCGACCCGATGCAACCACGGATTTTGATCAACAGTACGATCGTCCTTGTCCCCCCAATCCTCCAGGCGACTGGTTGCAAGTCTATTTTCCGCACATCGGAGGCCACTGGCCCACCATATTGGGGACAAAATTCATGGTCGATATTTCCACTCCGGACACGACAACATGGTTAGTGAACGTCGAGTCAAGCCTTGAATCCGGTACTCTCACACTTTCCTGGGATACCTCATCAATAAATAAATTGCCCTCAGGATATGATATCATGATGAAGGATGAAGAATCAGGTGATACGATCAGGATGCGTCAACAACCTTCGTATCTGTTTCAATATTCTTCTTTGAGAATATTTTCTATCTGGTCAGAATTTAACGGTGCGGTATTATCGGTGACGGGGGGTTGGAATCTGCTTTCTGTCCCGCGTATCCCACCGGATTATTCCAAATTAAGTCTTTTCCCAACAGCAACTTCATCTGCGTTTGTGTATGATGGATCATATGTTGAGCAAAGTATTCTTGAGATTGGAAAAGGATTTTGGTTAAAATATACTGACAACCAGAATGTATATCTCTCTGGAAGTATATGTCTTCTTGATACTGTAGAATTGAATGGGGGCTGGAATATCATTGGATCAATTTCAGAAAGTGTTTCAGTAGGTTCTATCGCTTCAATACCTCCGGGAAGTGTAACGTCAGATTTTTATGGCTATGATGGTGCATATTATTCAACCACATACATTCTTCCGGGCTTTGGATACTGGGTAAAAGTCAACCAAAAATGTAGTTTGATTCTTTCAGCATCTGGAAATAATTCGCCAGAAAGTCTTATAAAAATAATTCCAACAGCAGATCGCCCGCCGTTACCACCTGGAGTTGAAATAACAGGTTCTAAAGAGCAGGCACCCAATAGAATCGTTCTCTGTCAAAATTATCCTAATCCTTTTAACCCTGCCTCTATAATTCGCTATGAATTACCAGAGCAGACACATATTCGGATCATGCTTATAAATGTTCTGGGAATAGAAATCGCCGAACTCCGGAATGGGGTAGAGGAAGCTGGGCTTCACCAAATATCGGTTGATGGAAATATCCAAAATCTTTCGAGTGGTGTATATTATTATAAAGTCAGTGGCATAGGTCTTCTCACCGGCCAAACGTACGAAACAATAAGAAAATTACTTTTTATTAAATAATTCAATTATCAAATTCATCTGGGAATAAATCCTATGAACAAACTTCAATTAATCCGCTATCTGCTCATCGTATTGTTATTATGTTCCATACAATCGATCGCACAGATTAGTTATAATAACTGGAATTTCTTAATCAGAGGGACGAACAGTCAGTTGACTGATTCTCTCGCGATGGCGGGCATCCGAAGTGATGCAACATCAGATTATGATAACCAGTATGATATTCCGCGCCCACCACGATCACCTTCGGGGACTTATCTTGAAGTATATTTTCCGCATACGGGCGGTAATTATCCACCCATTCTAGGAACGAAATACGCAATTGATTATCAGGGACCAAACGATCCCACGTGGAATATGAGCGTGGAAGCATCGAGTACAGGACCGCTAACTTTGAGTTGGGACTCAACATACATCAATTCAATTGAATCGCGCGTTCAACTGTTTCTCTATGATACTTTGAGTCATGCATTAACAAATATGAGGACTCGAGGAAGTTATACATTTAACTACACGAGCAGACGCAACTTTCAAATTATTGGGGGAATAAAAGTCGATCTGAAATACCTTATGGAGGGATTTTGGAGCGGCACAATTCAGGTGAGAGATAGCGTTACAGGTTATTTAGCAGCGGCCTCGTCACCATTTGGATTTGTCGACTCGGCAAAGGTATATCTCTCTGAAACAGGTACGGGGATATGCGCGTTCACAAATGCCGCGCCAGGGAGTTATTACGTGGTTGTACGTCACCGCAATCATCTTGAGGTTTGGAGTGCTGTAGCATCAGCTTTAACAAGGGCTACAACCTCTTTTTTAAGTTATGATTTCACGACAGGCGCTGGTACAGCTTATGGTGTCGATGCCCTTAAGCAAGTCGGTAGTGTCTATGTTTCATGGGCAGGAGATGTGAATCAGGACGGGGTAGTAGATTTCCTCGATCGCAACCTGACATGGAACAATCGTACCCAAACCGGGTATCTCTCTACGGATTGCAATGGTGACAATGTGACTGATGCTTCTGATTATACCCCTGTCTTAAATAACAAATTAAAAGTTCGACAGCATCCATGAAATCGCATTTAATTTATACATGTATCACTATTAGGAATAATATTATGAAAACTCTGAATATGTGTTTCCAATGGATACTGATCCTTGTCCTTCTTCTAACAGGAGAACTTATTGCACAACCGATTCCGCAATACCAACTTTCAATCCAGAATCGAGTTCTCATAGGTTCGACATATCAGTTTGATATTTTTGTGAAGCGGATTGGATCAACTAATTTCCGACTTGGTAACAGTCAGTTTATCTTAACATTTAACACTGGACCATTCACATCTCCCATGATCGATCGTGTAGCCTCCTCTGAACAGATCGGAACTAGTTTTTTCTTTGACCAGGTCATTGTGGGTAATACGCTCCAGATTTCGCTGGGTGGAAACGGATCGTATGCAAATGCGGTTGACATTGATGCAGCGGGTATTGGAACAAGGATTTCATCCTATCAAATCACAGGTGTAAATGTTCCAGATCCTCTTGTCGGATTAACATGGGTGAATCTGCCAAACCTGATCAGAACAGGCATCAGTGAAATAAATTCATCGGATAATTATCGCGATATCACTGATGGAACAGGTAATTCCCAGCTCAACACATACGTCATCAATGCTAGCGCAGACGCAAATGGAAATATTTCACCCCTGGGTGTTACGATAGTGGATTATAATGGATCCCAAACCTATACCATCACACCAAATCTGGGCTACCATGTGGACGGTCTTTTCATCGATGGCGTGCCAACGAGTCCTGCAACCAGTTACACGTTCAATAATGTTGTAACAGATCATACGATCAGTGCAACATTTGCGCTCAACACTATCAATGTTACCGTCGCTACTAGCCCTCCGGGCTTATCTGTCACCATCGACGGTATACCATATACCAGCCCTCAAACAGTTCAATGGTTAGCAGGGACGGATCACAATATTACTACCACCAACTTGCAGAGTGGCACAGTAGGCACACAATACGTCTGGCAAAGCTGGAACGATGGAGGAGCTCTTGCTCATAGTATAAATCCACTCGTTGATTCAACGTTTACCGCAAGCTTCCTGACGCAATATTCTCTCACGATGCTGGCAAGTGGTGATGGTACTGTGACACCATCGAGTAACTGGTACGATGCCGGACAATCGGTCCAAATTACCGCATTTCCAGGCTCTGGTAAATCGTTCAGCGGCTGGAATGGCAGCGGTGTTGGTTCCTACAGCGGTAATAACAACCCGGCTAGTATCACCATGAATGGACCAATCACTGAAACCGCAAGCTTTACAACGACTCCAATCCAGGTTACGGTTCAAACGAGTCCTCCAGAGCTAACAATGACGGTCGACGGTGTTCCTTATACATCAACGCAGCACTTCATATGGGAATACAACTCGACACATACAATTGCTGTCACTAGTCCTCAGAGCTCCATAGGCACAAAATACATATGGAACAACTGGAGTGATGGCGGAACAATGTCTCATTCTATAATACCAATACGCGATACAACCTTTACTGCAAACTTTGCGACTCAGTATACTCTCATTCTGGTAGCTGGCGCAGGTGGTACCGTAAGCGCTGAACCATCCGCGATCGATGGATGGTATACCGCCGGAACCAGTGTGCAGCTCACAGCCGCACCAAGTCTGGGATTTTCATTCATCTCGTGGAAAGGTTCAGGTACTAGTTCGTACACCGGGACGAATAATCCTGCCACAGTGATGATGAACAGCCCAGTCTATGATACTGCAATGTTCAGCGTTAGCATATACACGATCATCGCTTCAGCTGGAGCGAATGGCACAATCTCACCTAGTGGAGATGTCAGTGTTAATTATGGTGAGAGTCAAGAATTCATAATAAGTCCATCGTTCGGGTATCGCATCGATAGTGTTATTGTAGATGGAGTAGTATTGCCATGGTCTCCGTCGAGTTATACATTCGATAATGTAACAGCAGATCACACTATACGCGCGACGTTTGCCCCTAATACATTCACTCTAACCATATCGTCAGTCGGAAACGGTACAGTAACCAAAAATCCTGATCAAACGATTTATAATTACGGAACGATAGTCCAGTTGATCGCGCATCCACAATCCGGTTGGGTTTTCACAGGGTGGGGTGGAGATGCCAGTGGATTGATAAATCCGTTGAACGTGATTATGAATATTGATAAAAACATTATAGCAACCTTTACAGAGGATCCTGCCTACCAGGTCATGTATCGAAGCTTCGCACAGGAAAGCCTGGCAGTGAGTAAGGATAATAAGAACAAGTGGGGTAAATATGTGAACCCGTGGAAACCGGATAAGGTTGATTTTGAATTCGAGTTAGTCCCGATTGCACCGGTGAATATTACGTTCAAGTTCTCAATGTACTGCAGTGGTGTTGTCACACAGGGTATAGATACACTGGCAAGATGGACGAATGCGAAGACAGTGACAACCCCTCCAGTTGACTCAGCTGAAACGATACCAGTCCATGTCGAAGGACGCGGATTTAAAGGAACAATGATCAAAGTCGATTACAAATGGGCAACAGTACCAAGGGCTACCAGTGGTAGAGTATTTTACTACATCAAGAACCAGTTACGGTTACCGATGCCAAACCGAGTGAACGCATTGTTCAGTACTTTATACAATACGGGCTACGGAAACAATGGCATGTTGGTCGGTAAAGCTCGAACGGATAATGTGAAGAACTATGGCTGGTTCCAGACATGGAAGTATAGCGATGTTATGAGAACGTTGTATATCCATAGGACATCGACACTTCATACAGTCACGCCGCATGGATTCGATGTCTATACCAACGGCAGACCGGTTCTGAGGCAAAACAAATACTTATTGCCGACGCGGTACAACAACAAATTGCTGGCGGATATGATTACGTTGAAGTTAAACATCACGGCAAGCGCAATGAAGTATATCCCGGTCGGATTCGGCGAGTTAATCTACGATGACGGCACGGACAATCCGCTGAACGGCATGATGGTGAAAGAGATTGCGGAGTACGGTGACACCTTGATGATGGGCTGGCTGGCCGATGTAATTGTTAATTTTAAACTGGTGAAGAGCCATCGCTTTGCGACCGCGGCAGAGTTCGCCTCACTCGATACCGTTGTGGCGAAGATCAACAGGGCGTTCGAAGGCACGCTTGATACGCTCAGCTTTGGCGACAGCTTGCGCTTCAAAGGAGTGAAGAAGCTGGTTGATGTGCCGTATCTGAAGGGGAATCCAGGAGTGATACCAACAGTGATCGTACCGCTTGAAGGTAATTACACCAGTCAGGAACCTGAATCCTACGCGTTGTACCAGAACTATCCGAACCCGTTCAATCCGACGACAACGATACAGTTTGATCTGGCGGAAGATGCGTTTGTGACATTGAAGGTCTATAACGTACTCGGTCAGGAAGTTGCAACATTATTTGATCGGGAAGAGATGAACAGTGGAATGCAGGAAATACAGTTCAACGCGAATGATTTTGCATCTGGCGTCTACTTCTACCGTATCGTTGCGGAACAGATGGATGACGATGATGTCACACTTGGCACGTTCCAAACGGTCAAGAAGATGATGCTTCTCAAATAAACTGATCCATCAACAATAAAAAAAGCCGATACGATCGCATACGTATCGGCTTTTTATTTTAGTACAAAATCATATTTATCGAGAAAATGAGTTGTCCCGTTTTATACAACAAAGATACATTATTGTTGATCTCTTTTTTTCAACAACGGCTTAGAGGCCATTAACATCAGTAAGTCGGGCGGGCGGTGATTCTTGCCCTTTCCACTCCCAATTTGACATAAGCTCGCAACCAAGCGTTTTGGTATTGAGCTAACTTATAATGAAGGATAAAGTACACCCTTTCTGCCATACAAAAAGTCGTCGGTGCAATCCAAAATACGCTTATCCGTTGTAATATAATATACTTACAAGTATCTTCTGGCTTCATTCGTACTGAAGTAACAGACTTTTTGTATGCGCGAATTTCCCATTTCAATTTTCTCACCCCTTGACAGTATTCTGTATTCTGGGTACATTTTATTAGTCTCATCCAGGTAGCTGTTTATCAAAGGGGGGTGTCAATTCTTCTCAACCTAGAGCGCTAATTTACGAATCGGGCATAACATATCAAGTAATGAACAAACAGTGAGGTCAAAGGTCACACTATCATTGAAATAATTTTAACCGGATCGATACTCCCTTACTGAATCCGATACGAATACAGTTAACTGCCATGGCCGTTACGCAAACGCGTAAAGCCTTAGTTTCAATGAGATATCCGTTTTCCAAAAAATATTTCATCTTCGTGTGATAATATTTCCGATGAGCTGTATTACTGATAATCATTTTTTTAGCTCGATTAAAACCGATAATTATTTATCGCCAAATTCGTGAATAATGTTGATTTCTTTTCTATAAAGATCGATAATTAAAATATTTTCGTAATAATACTTATGAAATTGCTATCAAGAATACTCCTCTCAAGCGTATTTATAGTAATTTTTATTGCATGCACATCGCAAGCTTTGGGAGCCACGAAAACCAGTATTGCTTCAGGTACATGGAATACACCCTCCATTTGGAGTCCTGCAGGCGTTCCTGTAAACAATGATGATGTGATAATTGGAACCGGCACAATTGTTACCGTGAATGCTAATACTGAGATAATTAACTCATTGACAATTCAGTCAGATGCGGTCCTTCAGGGTGATGGAGCAGGATGGATATTGTTAATTGGCGGAGCGGAGGGGACTGATTTCGTGAATAATGGTACATTTAACGCTATTGGTGCAAATTCTCTTGTTGTCCGTTTGAACGCAAATTCCGAGTGGTCCGGAACAAGTCCGTTTAATTGCAGTACGATCGATCTCAACGGGAGTACGCTGTCATTTTCATCAATCGAGAACATAATACTAAATCTTAGTGGTTCGCCGGATCCATTCTTAAACCCTGGTTCTGTTATACCAAGTACATCGGTAACATTCAATTATAACGGTAGCAGTGAACAGATCATTTCGGGTAGTGCGATCGTGAATTTCAATTCTCTCGTCGTTAGCAATCCTGCAGGAGTTATACTCGGCGCAAATACAACTATAAACGGCATTTTAAATCTAAATACTGGAATTGTCACAACTAATGCTAACAGATTAATAATAAGCTCGACCGGCAGTGTGATCCGCTCGAATGGTCACGTTAATGGTAACTTGCAAAAATATGTCGGTTCTGGTGCAACTTCAATAAACTACGAAATTGGAGATCTCACTGCATATAGCCCTGTCTCGTTATCTTTCGATAATGTATTAACACCGGGAAATCTAACAGCAATCTCTAAAATATCGGATCATCCCTCTCTGTCAACATCCAGTTTGGATGGTGCGAAAAGTGTAAATCGATACTGGACCCTCAGTAACCTGGGTATTGTTTTTTCATCGTATAATGCCACATTCAATTTTGCTGGTTCGGATATTGATGCAGGTGCAAATACCGATTCCTTTATCGTCGATAAGTACTCTGGATCAGCATGGAATCGACCTCAAACTGGTTTGCGGACACCGACAAGTACCCAAATTCTTAATGTCAGCAATTTCAGTGACTTTGCCATTGGTGAAATTAAAAAATATGCGATAACCGCAAGTGCGACTACACATGGTACTATAAGTCCCGCCGGTACAATATCCGTCAGTGAGGGGATGGACCAATTGTTCACTATTACACCGGATATCGGATGCTATCTTGACAGTGTGACCGTTGATGGGCTTCACGTTGATTCAACCACAAGCTATACTTTCACAAATGTTATAACCGGCCATTCAATTTCTGCCTATTTTTCCATTACCACTTATACATTAACAGTTTCAGCAACAAATGGAAATATTTCGAAGAATCCGGAACAAACGACATATGATTATGGTACCTCAGTTCAACTGACTCCAGCGCCGGATCCGGGCTATCATTTTGTTGACTGGAGCGGAGATGCAAGCGGAAGCACAAATCCGCTTTCGGTAGTGATGACTGCGAACAAGAACATCACAGCAACATTTGCCCTCTCGGAGTATTCGGTTACGATCAAGGGGCAGAACAACATTGTTGCAGGTATCGCCTCTCTGGCACTGGATAATGTCGATATGTGGGATACGGTGGTGCCCCCTCCAGCACCGAATGATTCCCTCTACTTGTACTTCCTGCTTGACCCGGGTCAGCCGATCTCGAACTACGCAGTGGATATCAAAAAGGATGAGGCAAGTCTTGCAGCGCATGCAAAGCATTGGGCGCTGCGCTCGTTGTCCGATCACGTTAGCTCGGTAGCAACGATAGAGTTTGCCAACTCGAGTTTACCGTCGGGATTCAAACCTGTGCTGTATGATCTTCAGACAGGGAAGTATCAGAATGTGCGGACATATCCTGCGTTTACGTACACCCTGCCCCAGATATCAGAACAGGTTTCAAGCTTTACACTATTGATCGGGGACAGCACGAACCCGACAGTGACAGTTATTCAACCCAACGGTGGAGAGATTGCAGCCATTGGCAGACCGGATACGATCTGGTGGAGTTCAGGGGACGAAACAGGAGTATTGCGGCATTACATCTATTACTCAATGACAGGTAATGCACCCTACACACTGATTGATTCCACTAATGGCAATGTGGACTCACTTATTTGGACGCCGAGTATCGCGTCGACCAGTGCCCGAATCAGAGTGGTTGCACGGGATTCTGTGATGAACGAACAGGAGGATATCAGCAACGCGACGTTTGACATTGGATATACGATCTCCGCGACAGCAGGTTCCAACGGTTCCATTTCGCCATCAGGTTCAGTCAGCATAACCCACGGTGCTGACCAATCTTTTACAATCACTCCTGACCCTGGGTACCAGGTCGCAGATATCCTCGTTGATGGAGGCACGGTGGGGCCATTGACAAGTTACACATTCAACAACATTATAGCGAATCACACGATCTCGGCAAGCTTTGTGATCAACACGTACACGTTGACTGTGCAAGCAACGAACGGTTCGGTAGTCATGAATCCTGCAGGCGGTACATACAATCAAGGTACCTCGGTTCAACTGACATCGATACCGGATCCGGGCTATCATTTTGTAGACTGGAACGGTGATGCCAGCGGAAGCACAAATCCGATTACAGTAACAATGGATGCTAATAAAACTGTTACAGCAAACTTTGCCATAGATACATATACACTGACAGTAAATGCAGTAAACGGCAATGTCGCGAAGAATCCTGATCAACCTACATATGACCATGGTACATCAGTTCAACTAACGGCAACACCTGAACCGGGCTATCATTTTGTTGACTGGAGCGGAGATGCAAGCGGCAGTA
>CAYGXH010000079.1:0-9774 GCA_964353675.1 uncultured Chlorobiaceae bacterium | reverse complement strand
ATAACGCAGTAACCAGAACCAGATTTCCGATTGCTACCTGGCAGTATACAGAGTCGGAAATCGGAAATCTTCTACCAACAAGCAAAACCTCCGACATTTATCTCAGCTTAAACAGGTAAAACTTCCGATATTTGTCTCAGTTTGAACGTGTAAAATATCGGAAGTTTGACTAGTTTAACTAACCCAGTCGGGAAAAATCCAGTAAAAATCTTTGTCGATGCTGAGAAGAAGTGATTCCTCAGTAGGCTGTAGATGATCCCTGAAATAATTTATCGTAATCAGCTTTACGAAATATCTGAAGCTTCCCTCCAATTGTCGCGTCGATTATTTCACGCCCGTCAGCTTCGAACGCTTCCTTCGCCATGCGGTACGCAAGCTCTGATGTCTCGAGATCCGGTAACTGCCACCTTATCCCTTTCCCGAAATATGACGGATCAAAATGGTTCCGGTCCTCCCCATTCGAAGTCACTAATTCGTGAGCCTTCCCTTGTGATACAAACGAATGATCGACTCCCACTAGAATAACTTTTTCGAATCCCATAAAATATGCCAGTTGCATCGCAACATAAGTCACCGTGGCACCTTCCCATACTCCCTGTGTAATAGGATTTTTTGAGAATCGGGTTTTAAAGCCCGGACGGATGAACAGCGTCTCGGGCGTGATTTCAACCTGCCGGCGGAGATACCAGCTGATGAATTTTGTACATGGAGTCAGGGCAATCTCATTCGCAAATTGCTCAATGACGAACCGGTTAATCGAAACTAGATATGTAGTAGAAAATCCGATTTTTTCGAAAAGAAGATAGATACGGTTCAAACCAAATGTAATTTCGTTTTTAAGGAGACGCAGATCTGTTTGTAACAAACTGGGACCGTTGCCGAGGATAAAACAACGCTTACCGTTATGCAGATTATGGTACTTTCGCAAACGCGATACACTCTTGAGATAAAGGCTTATATCTGTCATCGAAGGTATTGTTTTAGCATGAATATACATTTATTCTCATTCAAGAATATTTTTATTTAAAAAGTATATTTTTTAATATCGCGATCATTCTCAAGGTTCGTTGTTCCCTCCCATCTCCGGTCAAATGATAAACGGTATCAAGGAAGTACTTATCCGGTAGAACAAAATCTTCGGGATTATTGATTATTTCTATCTTCAAACCATTCCTTATCTGACCGACAAATGAGTCAATTGGTTTCTTATTTTTTAAGAATACTGATTCCGGATAATTGGGAAATACGAAATAGATCGATGCCCCTAGTGACCTGACATAAGTGGCAAAATCGTTCATAACCTCAATTCCCTCACTATAATCACGATTACTCAATCCCTGATCTTTCAATGCGACTGGAAGTTCGTTGTTTAATTCACCGATAACATCTCCATAAGGAGAGAAAAAGTTCCTCCGATATCCTATATTCGAATTTTTACTCGGATATTTTGACTCCTTAGGTATGCCGGAAATTACAGTAAATTGAATTCTTTTTGTATAAGCTAAAAGGTCACCTAAATGAAATATATCGTGGATAAATTTCTTTATTAATGGCCTTTGAATGAATTGAGCTGATCGGGGATATGCTTCCACTGCAGTCCGTAATACTTGTGCGTTTCCCGACAAACTTGAGAAATACTCAATTGATAAGATTACGATATCATCCTTCTTAATTTCGGGTCTCATCTCGTTTAAAATGAATGGGAGCCCTAAACCGGCATGCAAACCCATATTCACGGTAGGTATCTTCAGGGAATCCTCTACCAACTTACAATTCATACCGAAAGCAAGATTTGAACCACCCACAAATATCAATCGCGGAGATGGCAGGCTGTCAAGTCGCTTATGTTTATCTATCATTGCTGCCATATAGTGATTTTGATTGATACCCAGCACGGGATTTAAATAAAAAATGTATCCACATGTAGCGGTAACGGCCATAACAATCACTAAACCTTTTATAATAAACTTAAACATCAGAATTGAAAGTAAATAAATTGTTCATTACTGTCGAATATCCCGAATAAAACAATCAGCATTACTATAGAATAATATAACAATAACCTGCACCAGACTGGATAGCGCATGATCATCGTCCGCACATCCCCACGTCGTTGAAAAAGATGACTAACCTCAATAAATAGAATACCTGTTATGGCGAAGACAAAATTACCGGTAGCCATAAAGATCGTGTTATTGAATTTTATTGGCGTATAAAATGTAATGTTCCCTAAACGGAGGATATACGAACTAACAATATTCGATAATTCTACAGATTGGTCCTTAACTCCATTGAAAAGATTAGTAATAATATACCAGGCATCGGTAAGTGTATTTGCTCTGAAAAATATCCAGGCTGTACAAACAAGGAGAAATGTGAATGATACATTGATAATTTTTCTCAGATATGGCACTGAATTGAGATGCAATCGTTTCACCGTCCGTTTTCTAAGTCCTCTTGTCCAAACGGAAAACAAAAGGTAAACGCCGAATAACCCCCCCCAGGCTATATAAGTCCAATTTGCTCCGTGCCAGAGACCGGCGATTAACATTGTTATGGCAGTACCGATTGAATACGCCCAAATTTCGGTTTTTATTTTAAATAACATTTCACCTTTTATTCGACGGGAAATTGCATAGGATATCGGAAGAAAAATGTAATCTCTCAGCCATGTTGAGAGAGAAATATGCCACCTCCTCCAAAAATCGGGAATTGATTTGGCATGATACGGCATATCAAAATTTTCCATAAGTTTAATTCCGAACACTTCCGCTGTACCTATGGCTATATCGGAATAACCAGAAAAATCGGTATAAATTTGGAAAGCAAAAAACAATGACGCAATAATGAGTGGCAAACCCTCATACGCAGTAGGATTATCAAACACCTGATTAACCGTGATGGCAAGCCGATCTGCAATGACTAATTTCTTGAAAAATCCCCAAGCCATTCTCTTTAATCCGTGAGAAATCCGCTGATAATCTGCGCCGGGTTCCTCCCTGAACTGATGCAACATATTATAGGGCCGTTCAATTGGACCGGCAACGAGCTGAGGGAAAAACGATACGTAGAGTGAATAAATTCCAAAGTGATGTTCTGCCTTTTGCCTTCCTCTATATACTTCTATTACATAACTTAAACTTTGCAACTTATGAAATGACAAGCCCAGCGGTAACAATATACCAAGAGCTTTAACCGGATAGTTCCAATGAATAAATTTTGCGATATAGGCAATGTTGCTGTTAAAGAAATTAAAATATTTAAAAATAAATAATAAGAGACAAGTAACCACGATACTCAGAACGAGATATATTTTTTTCTTGTTAGGTGCTTTCTCGATTGCGATACCGGCATAATAATCTACCGCAATGGAGAAAAATAGTATGAAGATATACTCCGGAATAAATGCGATATAAAAAATAGAGCTGGCAATGAGAAGAAGAATCCATTTAAAACGGTGGGGAAGTAGAAAATAAAAAATTACAACGATAGGGAAAAATAGAAGGAATTCGATCGAATTAAATTGCATACTTATTACAGGGCAAGGGCAATAAATATTTAGCTAGATTTTCGGTAATTCAAAATAATTATTATTCCGTACTTAAGCGAGCCGTTGCTCCGCCATCAACAACAAGCGACTGACCTGTCATGAAGGATGAGCGGTCATTATCTGCAAGGAATAATATCGCCTGCGCAATTTCCTCCGGCTGGCCTACACGACCCATAACGTGTTTCCGCCCCAAACCCCTGACAAGCTCATCAATGGAACCACCCTTCACGTGACCCCGACTTAATCCTGCATGCAGCATCGGAGTATCTACGGCGCCCGGTAAGATGGTATTAACCCGAATACCGTCCGGCCCGAATTCCAGCGCCATCGCACGAGTGAGAGCAAGAAGCGCGCCTTTGCTTGCCGCATAAGCTGCAATACCAACCGAGGTCGCAATCGCATGAACTGAACTCACGTTTACGATGGACCCCTTCGATGCTTTTAATAACGGATATGCCTCCTTGACCGCAAGAAAAACTGAACGGACATTCGATGCCATAGTCGCATCCCAATCCTCAGGTGTCGTTTCGAGTATCGGCTTGATAATTTGATGTGCGGCATTGTTCACAAGCGCATTAAGCTGACCCTCTTTTTTTGTTACTTCGCCTAATATGAATTCGGGCATACCTGGATCAGAAATATCCCCCGTGATCAAATGATCAATCCCCGGAAGCGGATCGACTTTTCGGCGGTCGACTCCGACAACATGCCACCCGGCATCCTTGAATACCCGTGCCGTAGCGTATCCTATTCCCCCTGCAGCACCCGTAATAAGAACGACTCTTTCCATGTTTACCTCTTCAGTAAAACGTCAAGTAAATTTTTCACCGTGTTTTGATGAACCCTCTCCCACGCTTCCGGACTGCTGTTTGCGTTGTGCGGTGCGAGAAGTACATTAGGCATTTTTTTTAGAGGACTATCAGCAGGTAAGGGCTCATCTTCAAAAACGTCAAGAGCAGCGCCGGCAATACGCTTACCTGCAAGCGCCCGTATTAACACCTCTTCATTTATGATCGGTCCGCGTGCCGTGTTAATAACCACAGCATCCGGTTTCATAATGGCAAAATCTTTTTCGTCAAGAAGGTGATAACTGGTGGGATTCAATGTACAATTCATGCTGATAAAATCTGACTGGCGTAATAACTCGTCTTTCGATATCATAGGTATGTGTGTACTTTCCAGAAATTCTTGCGGCATCTGCACAATATCATTACCTACCACCTTCATTCCGAATGCTAATGCTCTGCGGACTACAACTTTTCCTACATTCCCTACACCGATAACACCCAGTGTACACTCCCTCAAGGCACGACTTGGTGTTTTCTCCCAGATTCCTTCCTTTAGCGATTTGTCGAGCCAGGGCAATTTTCGTGAGAAACAAAGCATGTACCCGAGTACGGAATCAGCTACCGGCTCACTGAACGCATTTGGAGTGTTTCGTACCGCAATGTTCAGTCGCTTACATGCATCCTGATCGATGGAGTCAATACCGGTACCCCATTTTGAAATGACTTTCAATTTCTTTGCCTGAAAAAGGACACGTTCCGTGAACCGGTCGTCACCGCCGATAACGCCGTCGATGTCGGAGATATATTTCAGCAGTTCTTTCTCCTCCATCCGCTCCTGGACAGGTGGAATGATAAGCTCTATATCATGTTTCTCGAACTCGTGACGAAAGCGATCAACTGCCGGCTGGAAATATGGTGCGGATATCAGGACTTTGTATTTCATAATGCAGTAATTTATCTCTTTAATAAAAACAAATATACTCTTTCACAAGCATGTTCCAAAATCGTTAATCGCAAAGGAGCACAGTACGCAGAGGATTATATATCTTTTTGCGTTCTCTCTGCGATCTCGCTTCCTAACTCCCTCTATAATCTCCCCCTTAGAAATGGGGAGATGTAAAAACAGTCTTATTCAAGCATCCCTCTCCACGAGTGGAGAGGGATTATAGGGTGAGGTTATAATTCTTCATCGCCTCATCAGGTACAGGCTCTCGGCAATCTGAAACTGTACCTCCTCATCAATATCCCATGCTTCAATCCGATCTATCTCGAACATGAGCGGGTGGAAACCGATCCGGTTTTTCCTCTTCTCGAGAAGCTCCTTCGTGAAAATATACAGACAGGAATTCTCCTCATACACAGGCGGTAAATCCTGCGTACGCAATAAAACACCCGGATCATGATTGATCGCCTTCCCTTCCCCATCCCATAACCGGCTCTGGATTTTGGTAACCGAAAATAACGAATCGCGCTCAGGTATATTTTTCAGGAACTTGACAATTGCACGCTCGATCGTTTCACCCTTCAGGAGAGGATTCGTACTGTGCGTCTGCAGGTAGAAGTCGGCGGAAATCTGCCGGACATCGTTCAACAAAATATCGTTCATTGGTATCATGCCGTCGCGCAGGTGCTCGGGTCTGTGGTACACTCTGACATTCGGAAAAACTTTCGCGGCATCGTCCATGATATTAGGCGAATCCGTATCAATCATTATTTCCGAGATGTGTTTACACTCCTTCAAACTCCGTACGATATGACGGTAAAGGGGTTCACTGGCAAACGGTCGATAGTTTTTTCCTTTGACGCGCTCACTATGGTGACGCATGGGAATAAGGGCAACAATCTTAGGATTTTTCATATCAATTCTTTTTTAATATTAAACTTTGCGCAGAACCGCTCTCGCAGGAGAGCCTTCGGCTCCAACTATCCTGAGCGGCAGACAGATCAGTTCGTAGACACCTTGTTCAACGCCGCTGAGATTCAATCCCTCGACAATTACGATTCCTTCCCTCAGCATAACGTTATGTGTTTCCATATCTTCGCCGAACTGCTGTATCGACAGGTAATCAATGCCCACTAACCTGATTTTATTTTTAGCAATCCACTCGGCGCCGTCTTTCGTGAGGGCTACGAAGTCCTTCCGGAACTCCTGATCATTGGAATTCCATATTGATGAATTTTTTGTATGAAACAGCAGTCGTTCTGTTTTTTTTGGAATGTCCGCCATCTGCAAAACGCTCGCGGTGATTTCTGATACATCCGCAAGCCGGAGCACATATGCGGGTCCGATCAGAACATCAAGAGAGAGTTGTTCAATAGTTGCACCGTCGGGGATTGAATGCCAGGGCGCATCGATGTGTGTTCCGATGTGAACGTCGGTATCTATCTGCGACCCGTTTGCGACCTCGCCCTTCGCCATCTCCATTATATACTTGAGATGAAAACCTGGACTACCGGGCCAGCATACCATGCCGTTTTTCAGCGGCAGTGAAATATCAATCAGGTCTCTCAATTTTCATCTCCGAATGATGTATCGAATAGTCAATTATTGTATAATAAACCCTGAAACAAGCCTACCCTGACGGCAGGCCGGGATTCAGGATGACTGAAAAAGAACACCGTCATGCCGAAGATCCTTTGTTCGGCATCTCGTTGTTAAAGCTTGCTTAGCATAGATCCTGAACAGAAGAATTTCAGGATGACTAGTTCTCAGGTGTTCGGGATGACGAGTACGGTTTCACCACGGTATCTCATCCGATAAATCAATCATCTCAGGGTTTATAGACTTTATCAATCGTATTTTCCAACCCCGATGCCAATTCTTCAGTTGCTTCTCGCGAGTGATTGCATCCCTGATAGATTCGAAAACTTCATAATATACGAGATCTGTAAGCTTATATTTTCTCGTAAATGCTGAACCATATCCGGATTTATGCTGCTCGATCCTCAGAGCAAGATTGTTTGTTACACCAATGTAAAATGTTGTCCTCAGCCTGTTGCTGAGGATGTATACGTAAAACTTTTTCATACAGGTTTTTCCTCCCCCCTGTATTTGTATTACTTGTTAGAGATCCTGAACATCCCGTCTTTGGCGGGACGGGATGACTGAAAAAGAACACCGTCATGCCGTCCCGCCGTCATCCTGAGCGAAGTCGAAGGAGACGGCGGGATTGTTCAGCATCTCGATTTTAAAAAGTTACCCCTTCCACTTCGGGAAAAGGATTTCCTTCACCTTGCGGATAGGTGCGGTGATTTTCCAGCTAAGTGAATTTATCATTACTTTGTGCCAATGGTTCAGGTCGTCATATTTCGCCTGAACGTTTTGCAACTTCTGCTCCGTTGTGGTTTTCTCCCTGTTCAGGGCTTCGTTTTGTTTTTTTAACCAGTTTTCGCTGTTTTTCTTCTCCGTCAGGATTTGAACTATCTGTTCCTTAAGCCACGCTTCCACCGCCTGATTATCTGAACGGAGTTGTTCAATCTGCTTTTTAAAACTATCCTCTACAGCCTGACTATTTGACCTTAGCTGTTCAATCTGCTTTTTAAAATCTTTCTCAACCGTTTCTTTTTCAAGTCTTAGATCCTCGATTTGCTTCTTATACTCACCATCTGATTTCTGTTTATCAGATCGGAAATCTGCAAGTTGTTTATTGAACTCGATCTCAGATTGCTGTTTTTCTTTTAAAAGGTTTTCAAATTTTTTAAATAATTCATTTTCATTTTTCGTTTTATCAGTAAGGATATTCTTAAACTCTAGCTGAAGCCTTTGAAGCAATGTCGATAGCTCTTCTGCATACTTGTTAATTATTTCACGGTTACCGCCTAAAAAATCAAAATTCTTTTTAATATCCTCCCGATTCT
This sequence comes from uncultured Chlorobiaceae bacterium, assembly GCA_964353675.1. Lineage (GTDB taxonomy): Bacteria > Bacteroidota > Ignavibacteria > UBA10030 > SZUA-254 > CAYGXH01. Next base: position 1,578 of record CAYGXH010000079.1, on the reverse strand, counting down.
TGATAGTTTCTCCAGCCATTTCAGTGGAAATCTGGCTAATATGCTTCATTATATTCGCTTGTGTGATACTAAGTTGGTAAAAGATTCTGCGGTCCTGTTCCTGATTCCGTAAATAATCCATTGTCTTATTGTAATAATTCAGGACTTTAGGTTTACCGGTTTTATTAATCCGAAACACAGACCTCGCGAACTCAGTCCCTTCCATCAACTCAAATCCTGCAAGTTCCATGATATTAGTTAGGGTACCAAGTGAAAAATTGTACATATGCGCAAGAACTGTATATCTGAGAAAATCGCACTGGTAGACGGTTTTATTATGCAGATCAAAAATTCCCGGCACTTCAACATATAAAAGGCCATCATCGCTAAGCATTTTCTTAACCAGCGCCAGATCTTCAAAGGGATTCGTGAAATGTTCAAGAACATGGCTCATGATAACGAGATCGAATTTCAAACCGAGGTCTTTCAGAGCTTCTGTACTACCTTCCACAAGATTCAATTTATATTTCTCATTTCCATATTTTACACAAGCTCCTGAATATTCACATCCATGCACTTCTGCATCAATTCCCCGTTTCTTCAGTTCATTGGAAATTTCAAAGAGGTTGGTTCCGATACCTGCGCCGAGTTCGGCGATTCGAATTTTTCCCCTTCCAGCAATATGCTTCTGTAAAAATCTAAAAATCAATAATCCCTGTTCCTTATTGACCATGAACTCCAGGTCTTTAGTGTTATCGGACCCGAATACGAGTCCATGATAATCTTCGGAATAAAACTGGGGAAGATGGTCTTTTTTCAGTCGGGGATTGCAGATGAGCAATCCGCACGATTTGCAGATCATATTACCGAATGGCAAACCATACCGATCCTTTGAGGTAAGTTGCTCAAACTCTTTTCCGCCGCATAGACAGGTTTTGACGGTTTCGCATTTATATTTTTCTGTCTCAAGCTTCTTCAGAAATTGCTGTCTATGCTTTATCTGAATAGGGTTTAATTCCCATTCGGAAACGTAATCTTCTAAATACCGATTTCCTAAGATCATAGATACCCTTACGATAATGTTCGGCTGTACATCCTACTTTAAATCTTTCTCTATCATCAGACGAGCGGTTGCTAACCACTTCTTTAATTCGTCAATGCGACGGTGGGACATTAATGATTTACCCTCATGCATTAAGAGATCTGACTTATTATTTGTTGGTGCAGATGACAGTTTTATCATAGTGAGGAATTCTTCCTGATTGCCGTTCATCTCCGCCGGTGATCCGTGTGGAATACCAATTTCCTTTTTTTCCAAGACATTGGCATCCCTTAATTTCTTTTCCTGTACTGTATGCTGGTAAGCTAAATATGCATATTTTGCGCCTAAAAAATTCCTTTGCTTGTACATTGAAGCACCAACTAATAAAAGAAGGTTACATGCCTCGTTAAAGTGCCTACGCTCTGAATACGCTTTTGCCAGAGTCAAATAACTACTGACAAAGGATGGATCCCGTTCGATGCAGGAGCGAATCTGTTTCATGAAAATTTGCAATCGGAACCGACGAGGGAGATCCGGTTCTATTATCGCTAACTGAT
>CAYGXH010000078.1:0-9790 GCA_964353675.1 uncultured Chlorobiaceae bacterium | reverse complement strand
GACCGCTTCGACCTGTTGAGAAAACGCAACAGCGGGCGAGGCAACAAGGCAAGCCAGCAGAATAATATATTGAAAAGTGAATTTCACAATCTTACCATCTTTTTTCTCTAGCACGGAAGAAATTAACAAGAGGCTGAATGTATGATTGATCGATCCGGATGTCGATAGCATCTACTCCGTTTTTCCGGAACATCCTTACACGTTCATCGCCTCTGCGCTTCCACCAGTCAGCATAGCGATCCACGATCTGCCTGTCGGACGAATCGACCCATACGCTTTCTCCAGTTTCTGCGTCGACTACGTGCATGAGTCCTACGCTCGGGAGGGATATTTCACGCGGATCAAAAAGTCGGATTCCAATGAGATCATGCTTCCGGGCAGCGATTTTCAACGCATCTTCAAAGCCGTCTCCCAGGAAATCAGAAATTAGGAACGCAATGCTGCGCTTTTTAATGGCTGACGTCAGGTATCGTAATCCCTCTCCGATATTGGTTAGACGGTGGGAAGGTTTAAAATCGAGGAGTTCTCTCACGATCCGCAAAATGTGCGTGCGTCCTTTCTTCGGCGGGATGAACATTTCGACCATATCGCTGAATGCTATCACTCCGACTTTATCATTATTCTTAAGAGCTGAAAAAGCAAGAACAGCGCTGAGCTCTGCGGCGGTTTCCTTCTTCATCTGGTGAACAGTACCGAACTCACCCGATCCGCTGACATCAACTAGGAGTATAACGGTCAGCTCCCTCTCCTCCTCATACACTTTCACGTATGGGTGATTGAATCTCGCTGAAACGTTCCAGTCTATTGTACGGATGTCATCGCCGAACTGGTATTCGCGTACCTCGCTGAATGCCATACCGCGGCCCTTGAACACGCTGTGGTACTCACCAGAAAAGATCTGGTTTACCAGACCTTTGGTTCGGATTTCAATCTTCCGTACTTTTTTCAGAAGTTCAGCGGTTTCCATAAAAGAAGGTACTTGGTACTTGGTACTTGGTACTTTGCAACCTGTACATCGTAATTTCTAACTTGTTTTTAAATAGCGTTTGATGGTATTGATATATCCGTTAAGTTTAGGGCCCAACTTATCCATTATGTTTCCAATTTCAATCATATCATCTGACATAAGCAGCTTTCGCTTATTTGCACGGCGTAGCCAATTTTTTGTTTCTTCAAAAGATCCGCGTGCATAATAACAAAACTGTATGTTCTCTTTCATCGAAAACCGACCATGTCCTTCAGAAATATTGGCCGTGACGGAATCAGCAGACTGCACCAACTGTTTTCCGACGGTTATCTTGGCAAAATATTCCCATTCTATACATATAGACCAAACCTTATCTGATAACTTCTCCGAAAGTTGGTATACCTCAAGGTCTTCCAATTTTCTATACATAAATCCTCCCAAAATAAAAAATTACAAAGTACAAACAACAATTTAAATGCCACAAAGTACAAACAACAAAGTACCTTTTATGGCACTTCGATCGTGTTCAATATATCATCAACAATATTTTCCGAAGTTATATTTTCTGCCTCTGCTTCGTAGGTGACGGCAATGCGATGCCTCAGGACATCGTGGCAGACCGCTCTCACATCTTCGGGTATGACGTACCCGCGCCGCTTGATGAATGCAAACGCCTTTGCTCCGAGTGCTAAATATATGCTCGCCCGCGGTGAGGCACCGTAATTGATCAGGTTAGTCAGTTTGTCAAGTTTGAAGTCTTTCGGCACGCGGGTTGCAAAAACTATATCTAGGATATATCGCTCGATCTTCTCATCCATATATACTTCCTTGACAACTGAGCGGGCCTTGAGAATATCGGCAGTGTGCACAACGGACTTAGTTTCCGGCTGGGTATCTGCAATGTTCTGACGCATGATGAGTCGTTCCTCATCGCGGTTCGGATAGTCGATTTTTATTTTCAGCATGAAGCGGTCTATCTGCGCTTCGGGAAGCGGATACGTTCCTTCCTGCTCGATCGGATTCTGTGTCGCCAGAACGAGGAACGGCTCGTCGAGCTTGAATGTGTTCTCACCGATCGTCACCTGACGTTCCTGCATCGCTTCGAGAAGCGCGCTCTGCACTTTCGCCGGTGCGCGGTTGATTTCGTCTGCAAGTATGAAGTTTGCGAAAATCGGACCTTTGCGCACTGTAAATTCACTGTTCTTCTGATTATAGATCATTGTCCCGATGAGATCGGCAGGCAGAAGATCCGGAGTAAACTGAATTCGCTGGAACTTTGCCTGTATGGCCGCAGCAAGCGTCTTGATAGACAGAGTTTTCGCAAGTCCGGGAACGCCTTCCAACAGAACATGACCGTTAGACAGTAAACCGATAAGCAGACGTTCGACCATGGGCTTTTGTCCGATGATAATCTTACTTATCTCCATCTGGAGCATATCTACAAAGGCGCTATCGCGCTGGATTTTTTCGTTGAGAAGTTTAATATCAGTCATGATGCATCATAATATTGTTAAGTGGTTAAAAAATGAACGTGTCGTAATATAATCGCGCTTGTAAATATATTAGATGGAAATAAGGTCAATTAGGTTGACAAAATAAACGCGATTAATCATCAAAAATGTATCAAAAAAGCAGGATATTACCTCGATGGGGTGTTATTATTATAGATAAAATGTAGTAAAATCGGATAAAATATTCAACTTAACTTTTGATTGCCAACCGGTAAAAATACGGTCCAAATTCACATTCTATCCGGTGCGCTGATACCGAGGATGGAACATCCATTCGCGAGGACGATCATCGTAGCGCGGCAAAGAGCTATGCGTGCATTCGATATATCTGCATTTTCCGTTATAACACGATGTTCATGGTAAAATCTATGGAAGCTGCCTGCCACGTCGTGTAGAAATTCTGCCAGGCGATGGGGTTCGTAGGTCGCTGCGCATGATTCAACAACATCGGGAAATTCTGTGAGGAGTTTTATGAGAGATAACTCTTCAGGTGCCTTTAGAACTGAAGGATCGTACGTTTTCGTGAGATCGATACTCTGACTTTCTGCATGGCGAATGATGCCGGCGATTCGCGCGTGCGCATACTGAAGATAATATACGGGATTTTCTTCCGACTGCTCTTTGGCAAGCGAAAGATCGAAGTTGAGATGGCTGCCCATTCCCCTCATGAGGAAGAAATACCGGACTATATCAGGTCCGACTTCGTCCATTAATTCATCGAGTGTTATGAAATTTGCCTTGCGGGTAGACATCTTCACGATTTCCCCGCCCTGCATGATTGTTACAAATTGATGAATGAGCACTTTCACCACAGAATCATCGTACCCGAGTGCTTTGACTCCAGCAAGCACATCGGGATATGTTGCCACATGGTCGGCGCCGAGGACATCAATAATAAGCTGATATCCTCTCTGAATCTTATCACGATGATAGGCAATATCCGGGAGCCGATAGGTCGGTTCGCCGGTATTTTTTACAATGACTTTATCCTTCTCTCCTTTGAAAGCAGTTGCCCTGAACCACACTGCGCCCTCATGGTCATATGCCAGATCTTTCTCCCTCAATAGACGGATTACCTCCTCTACCTTACCTGTTTCATAGAGAGAATTTTCATTAAAGAACACGTCATGGTGAACACCCAGTCTTTCCAGCGATTTTCTGATGTCGTCAAAGATTTCTTTTTCCGCCGTTTGTTTAAAGATCCCCTCGGCAGGTTCCGACCTCAGCTTATCGCCGTATTTTTCGCGGAGATGCAGGGCGATCTCTCTGATATATTCACCCTGATAGTAATCTTCCGGGAATGTAATCTTATCTCCCAAAATTTCAAGATATCTCAGGCGAACTGAGTCGCCGAGGATGCGCATTTGCCGGCCTGCATTGTTGAAGTAATATTCGCGCGTAACGTCATAACCGGTCCATTCGAGCAGTCGGGCTACGGTATCTCCGCACACCGCGCCGCGTCCATGTCCGACGGTGAGGGGTCCTGTCGGATTTGCGCTCACGAACTCAACCTGCGTTTTTACTCCCTTGCCGATATTCGTATGCCCAAAATTTCTTCCGCCTTTAACTATTTCACCCAGTCTTTTTTTAATATATAGATCACAAAAGTAAAAATTAATGAAACCTGGTCCGGCGATTTCGACTTTCTCGATCATGGCAGGATCCAGATTCAGATGCTCGATTATTTGCTGCGCAATTTTTCGGGGTGGGATATTCGCGGTCCGGGCGACGATCATAGCAATGTTCGTCGTTAAATCGCCGTGAGCGGTCGCGCGCGGTTTTTCAAGAGAGGGTTCTCCAACATCAACGAATGAGAGCGCACGGAGTGCCGAGGTTATCTGAATTTGTAAATATTCTTTCACTTTTTCTTTGAAACCTGTTTCGCCCTTTTTATTTTAGGCGCATCTTGAATTTCTTCGAACTTTGCATCCCCCCAGAGCTTCTCTAATCCATAGTACTTTCTCGCTTCCTTGTGGAAAACATGAACAACCACATCCACATAATCGAGAAGAATCCACTGCCGCTGGCTGAGTCCTTCTTTATGCCAGACATCAATTCCGGCCTTCTCCGTACCGTCGATAATTGCATCGGCGATCGCTTTCACCTGTACATCCGAATCACTCGAACATACTACGAAAAAGTCGGTCATATCCGTCAGCTTCCGCAGGTCCATAATCACAACCTGAGAGGCTTTCTTTGTTAACGCCAGTGCGGCAATTTTCTTAGCAAGTGTTTTGGGAGTCAATCTTTCTCCTTTACAATAATGCTCTGTGAAGGTTTGAGGGTGGAATAATCTTTGCCGATAACCACGGAGACATCGACAAAATAATCTGCATTGATTTGTTGTACAATATTCTGTTCATCTACACCGAGAGCTGCGGCAACTCTGTGTGCAGCACTGCGGTCGCCTATTCGATCTATAATAATCGTATGAGGGACCTCAAAACTCATATAATTTTTTGCCTCAACCACGTCGAATCCTCTCTGTCGGAGGAGATCGGTCATACGGGCAGCCGAACCAGGAATGCCGCACCCGTTAAGGACATCAAGCTGAATAATCCGGACCGATTGATTTTGGGCCATCTGCTTTTCCTTCTGCGGTCCAGGGAGTAAAAAGTTTGTATAGATAAGATAAGCAACGGTAATGACCAGCAATCCGATGATACTGTTCAGGACGATCATTGTGGTTTTCCGCCCCATCTCCGGAGGAACCAGTGTCTGATCCGATTCTCCTTCTATCTTCTTCTCAGTCACCATTGTGTGAAGCTAAAGAAAAACCGAGTTCCTGTATCTTTAAAGCGAACTCGGTTGAGAAATGCGCCATCGTGTAATACATCGGTCGGTGTTTTTTTTATTCGTCGTCCCTAAAATTACGTGTGAAAAATGGATTATACCAGGGATTGTACATTCCGTAATAATTGAGGGGCAGGCGGTTGTACTCCAGCCTGATCAGGAAATTTTCCCATGGTCGGTAATTCAATTCGGCCCGACTGAGAAATACTCCATTAAGAGAATTTTGATATGCTGACTGACCGAATGGTGATCCCTGCAGTGTGACATCAAACTGGACATTAAGAGGGTCGGAGATTTTATAAAATAAACTATTTGTATATGAGGCAAGCGACATTCCCGTACCGTTGAATGAGAAGTAGCTCATCGAAAAATTATGCTGCATCCGGATATTGTCAGGATTGAGTAACCCAAAAAAACTGGTCATACTTGTCCTCGACTGCACAAGCGAACGGGACACACTCGGCTGCTCCGCCTGCGATTTAAACTGAGCGCTTCCTGCAATTGAAAACAGCAGAATACACACCAGAACAAATCCAATCTTCCTCATTCTCCAACCTTTCTATTCTCTTCTATTATACAGAAAAACAATATCTTTGTCAACCGCCTACCGGGAGGTCAGCGACGACATGATTTTACGTGCTTTCTGCAATTGTCCAAAATCATTTATTCCCACAACTTCAATCGTATCAATAACTTTCACAGCGGTAACTTTCCAATCATTTTTCCAGAAACTCTCAAAAACATCCGTAAGGTAGTACTCCTTCTGGACATTATTTGCTGTTAATTTCGGAAGACACTCGAAGAGCTTCTCTTTGTTAAACACATAGATACCGGAATTAATTTCCGTGATTTTCAGCTCATCCACGGAAGCGTCTTTATGCTCGACAATCTTCTTCACACTGCCGTCTTCATTATGAATTATACGGCCATATCCCTCCGGAGATTCAACCTCCGCCGTCAGGATCGTAGCAGCAGCCCCACTGGTTCTGTGGTAACCTATAAAAGCCTTGACGGTCTTTTCCGTGAGGAGCGGAACATCGCCCGAGAGGACGAGGAGATCGCCGGAAAAATCCTGCAGGGGTTCCATTGCCTGAAGAACGGCATGACCGGTACCAAGTTGCAGACTCTGTTCAACGAACTCGACCCGATACGGTGAGCTGGAAAAATGTCCGATCACGTTATCTTTCTGCCATCCGACGATCAGGATGATCCGGTCAGCGTGGAGCCGGCCGGCGAGATTGACGACGTACTCTACCATCGGTTTCCGGTTGATGGTGTACATCACCTTAGCCATTTGCGGATTTTTCATACGAGTTCCCTTACCCGCGGCTAATATAAGAACACCAAGCTTTTCCTGTATTACTGGTTCAGGCATAAATCATCCTACAATGTCACAATTATGTTGTCAATCAGCCGGGTAGCGCCTACCCAAACGGCAACAGAAATCAGGATACGGCTGTTCTCCTTTAAGATAGTGTACTCTTCGAGCGAATCTGCATCGGCTACGGAAACATAGTCGATTTTCAATGATGGCTGACTTGTAAGGCACGAGGATATTTCAGCAATAATGCCAGCACAATTGCGTTCGCCCTCATTGATCATCTGTTCTCCGTGCTTGAGCGACTTGTAGATCGTGATGCTCTCCTTCCTCTGCTCAGGCGAGAGATAGATATTGCGGGAACTCATGGCGAGCCCGTCTGCTTCTCTTACGATTGGTGCAACAATAATACGAATATCGTGGTTTAGATCATGTACCATTTGCCTTATCACCACCACCTGTTGTGCATCTTTCTGACCAAAGACTGCCACATGCGGTTTGATTGTATTGAACAGTTTTGCAACGATGGTAGTTACACCGCGGAAGTGAGCAGGCCGGAATTTTCCCTCGAGAATTCCGGTAATCTTTCCGACCTCGACATAGGTAGAAAAGCCGGAGTGATACATTTCTTCAACAGAAGGAGCAAAGAGGTAGTCGGAACCGGCCGATTCGACCAGTTTTATATCCCGATTGAAATCGCGCGGATACCGCTGATAATCCTCACCGGGTGCGAACTGAGCAGGATTTACAAAAATCGCAGTCACCGTAATGTCTGCGTTCCGTTTTGCTTCGCGGATGAGGCTTAGGTGACCCTCGTGGAGGTATCCCATCGTTGGGACGATACTGATTGTTCGTCCTTCACGGCGGATGAGATCGGCGGTCTGCTGCATCTCATTTACGGTAGTGATCTGCTTCATCGGAAATTTACTTTTGCGTTCAGCTTAAACGTAATTCTAGGCGCTCCGTAGCTGCTCCACCATTCATACTGATCATCCAGCAAGTTATTAAATTCGGCTGAGAGAACCGTGCGCGGAATGATTGCCGTCGAGGCTCCAAAACCTACGAGGAACCGGGATCCCAAATCATTTGCACTGTTGAAATTGATATTCTGCTTGCTCCAGTACTCAAGTGACATCCATACCGTAATCGGCATCGGAAGCGAAATTTCTCCGCGGGCCGCCCCCTGAACGAGCGGAATCATCGGGAGCTGTACACTTTGGTCCTCTTTGTAAGTCGGCTGGATTGCACCGGAAAATATTAAACGGGCATACTTTACAGGCGCGAAGGTCCCGTGAATGGTGACAGCAGCCTGCACCGCATCGACATACATGAGACGGAGATACCCGCTGTACCCGCTGTCGGTAACTGTCACCGCCTTATCTGAGATTTTTGAAAATTCACCTTTCACTTCGATCGAGAGAACTTCTCCATTGAACCAGAATCCTCCGCCAATGTTCAGCGGAACCGATTCGGGTCGGAGGATGATTTCACGAATAAGATATGGATTGCGTTCGCTCCGTGTGCCGTATGAATGGAGTCGCATACCCGGCTTGGTCCATATACTCACCTGACGGTCTTTATCGATCTCAAATCGCCCGATTGCGAATGGTGAAAGCAGTGTCCTACCGCTGCCATCACTGCCTGAACCGTCGTGCAGCTGACCGCCGAGTTCCACAGACCATTTCTTCGTTGCCTGCCACCGGATCCCGGCATTCAGTCCGAGGAGTGAGGGTGATTCCGTAGTACGGTCATAGTTTAACGATGTTCCGCTGTATAAAAGTCCTGCATTAAATCTAAATTTCGATATGGCAACTGAATAGCCCGCCTTTAGTTCCGGTGACATGACGGTCACTGAGGAATCAGCAGGGATCCGACTGTCGAGTATCGACCAGATGTCTGCAGAGAGACTGATATCATATGCGCTCTTTTCTCTCTCGAGCGATGAAAGACCGGCATGGAGTGCAAAGTTATTGCGTGACCTATCAACAGTAACATCCCTCAAACCGAACATTCCATATTTATCGAACATCATCGCAATTCCACCGAGTACTCTGAATGATTTCAAGATGCTGTTATCGGTTTTCACCAGCGAGTGAGCTGTGATGCTTGCGTCGAACAAGCTTCCCTCCGCGCGGTCCGTGTGGCCGCCCGTCGTTCCTAATGATGCATTTCCATAGATTCCCCACCGGCGCCCTTTGTAGTCCCCGAGGATGCGAAGATCCCCGGTTGAATAACTTCCGATACTGCCTTCAGCCGAAAAATGCCACGGAATCAGCGGTTCTTCATATCGGGGCAGTGGTCCGAGAGGAAGGCTCATCGCGATACGCGGTTCGAGCAGTGAGGTGTCAGGAGGAGGTGCTTCGTACAGTCCTGTTTCGTAAACTTCACCTTTCCGTGCAAAGGGAAGTGTTATCGCCTTTTTACCAACAATCGTGATCTCCGGGATTTCCAATCTCGGCATCGCAGTGGTATCTCTTTGGATCGGACGTTCCTGTCCATACTGTGATGTAAAAGAAAAAATAATAGAGAATAAAAGGAACGCAATCTTCTTCATCATCGCAACCTCCTCAGGCGCTCCTGGGCATCCTTCTTGACAGCAGGATCAATCCCCGAAGCAACCACCTCTTCATAGTGAAGGCGTGCATCTCTCACATTTTTCAATCGTTCGTAGCACTCGCCTGTACCCAGGTGCGCTCTTTCTACTAACATTGGGAATTCGGTGTACTGCTCGTACACATCCCGGAATGCCTGCAGGGCATCTGCCGGTTTTTTCATGGAGAGGTAATTTTCACCCGCCATAAGTAACGCTTCGGCGGCAATGTCATCACTTCGTCGATTTAGTATGCTATTTAGCGTATCCAAAGATGTGCGGTACTGCTTGTTACTCAGTAACACTCTCGACAGCTGTAACCGGCTACGGTCAGCAAAAATATCATCTGGATGCTTCTCGATTACTAAAATAAATTGGGACGTTGCGTTGCTCTTTTCCTTCAGATTCACTAGCGCCACTCCATGATTATACCGCACTTCTGATAACAATGGAGAATTTGGAAATTTTATTTCAAACTCCCTGAAGACTCCGACCGCTTCACGGTATCGTTTGGTTTTTATCTGTGCAATACCGAGGGCAAGGTTGGCATTGGGTGAAAAATCGAGGTCAGCGTAATCCTTCATCACGGTTTCATAGTATCGTACTGCCTG
>CAYGXH010000077.1:0-9979 GCA_964353675.1 uncultured Chlorobiaceae bacterium | reverse complement strand
GAAATACATCCTTTCCGATGGAGAGCGAACGGATTCCCACAAGATCTGGTTGGTATTCATCTAGCCACTTATAAATATTTTCGATATCTTCACTTATCTGGTGCGGTTTTGAGATAAGTGTCTGAAGAACAATATGAACATCGTCAACGAACTTCTGTTTCAATGCTGACGCGAGGTACATCAGTCCCAGCGAATGTTCAGCAGATGGCCAAACTTCTTCGAGCGAGGTGCGTAAAATATCCACCAGCAGTATTTTCATACTAACTTCACCCATCCGGGCAATTCCGATATACTGTCAAGAGACTTCGCGAATCGCAGCATTTCTCCATCGCCCCGGGAATCGTCAAGTTTGAATCCCGTCATCTGATAAAGCGCGCGCATCATTCTGTTTTTTCCGGTATCCCTGTATTCGGCAATGCTCCGGAGTAATCCGGCTTCCCTGGCGTTCATCATCATGGCACAGAGGAATACCCGTTCTATCCCGCGCCCCATAACACGACAGGAAAGAGCCAAATATTTGAGCAGCCATTCAGGCGGGATATCTTCTGTGATTGCCGTACCTATAATTCCATAACTGCCATATTTATCTTCTAACTCTGCCACCATGATCTTCGTGCTGCCTGTTTTTTGTGTAAGGATTTCAGTGATATAATCGCGGGAGAATATCAGTCCGGTTGTATTGAGCTGATGAGTTCGGGTTATCAATTCATATAATCTGGGAATATCCTGTTCCTCCGCGGGCCTGACCTTTAACTTCATCCGGCAGGAAAGAAGAAAATCTTCCCGCGAAGCGAATGATTGCTCCGCTCGCTGGCGCTCCAGCTCAGTCTGGTAGAGAATTCTCCTTACTGAAGCTTCTTTCGTTATTTCTGCGGGAATAAAATCGGAGAGAAAAGGAAGTTCCCGGGTTCTGCCGGCTTCCAGGGTAAGAATTCCCGGCAACATAAACGCGACCTGTTCACGTTCAAACTCATCATCATCGATAAATGCGAAGGCATCCATGCCAATATCAAGCTCCCTGGCAATCGCGGTGATATTCTGAGATTTAGGGAGCCAGTTAATCTTGGGAACAAGAAAGAATCCGTCCAGAGCATTCTCGCGTAATACTTTCATAGCCGTTTCTTCATCTCCCCTGCTTGCTATAGAGTGAAGGATCCCTCTTTTGTCGAGTTCAAGAATGGCGTTTACAGCCCCGGATCTTACCGATACATTACCTTCCAGGCAGATTCCGTCCCAGAGCGTATTATCAAGATCCCATACGAGGCATTTCCTAAGCCTGCTCATTTATCACCTTCTGCTGCTTCCGTATGTAGTCAGCGATGGTTGTAATCGAAGCAAAATTCTCCGGAAGGAGATCCACGTCCGGAATTGAAATATTAAATTCCGTTTCGATATAAGAAATAAAGGAAATTAATCCGGCGGAATCCACGATCCCCGCGTCGAACAGGTTTTTGTCATACCTGACTAAGATCGAATTATTTTTAGGTAGACAATTCTCCGCAATATAGGTTCCGAGTTTTTCCTCAATATGATTTACCGATTTTTCCATGTTAATTGTTTACGCTAGTTATTTTTTCTTCAGTTGAAATTAGATTACCTGTAAACCTTTTTTTCCGTCCTTTGTTGAAATATCGCGCTGCTGTTTGCTTCCTTTTGAGAACGTAGTATTCTTTTCTGAAGAGCCAGTTCATATATAGCAGGAAGAGCGTAAGTGAAAAGCTCTTGCTGACCGACCGGCGGATTATCTGATACCATCCAGACAACCTCCGTAAGACGTCAAGAAATCCCTCCTCAACTTCACGCGGGGTTAAATTACGCGGAGTATAGAAGCATATGTTGAATGAGGAGTTGTACGCCGGGTTATTTTTAAGAAAATCCCGTTCATCTTTCATCAGGACTCTCCCCTCGCGATTCAGTTTCTCATAGATCTTTGTCCCGGGATTGGGCACGAGAACATTTAACATGGGCAAGGCAATTTTATTATCCATAACGTACTTTGCCATCTGTTCTGAAGTTGCTTTAGTGTCTCCATCTAAACCGTATATAAAGAATCCGGCGATCTTTATTCCTGCCCGATGGATATTCCCGATCTTCTTTTTGTATGATTCAGCGGAATAGTTTTTATGCACTTCATCCAGGTTTGCCTGTTCGATAGTTTCCAGACCGATAAAGAGCACCTTGCATCCGGCATTTTTAAGGAGTGCCAATATTTCAAGATCATCACCGATATCAATGGTAGACTGAGCGCCCCATACAAATTTATAGTTCCGGTCGATCATAGACCGGCATATTTTAACAAGATAATATCTGTTATTATAAAAATTAGTGTCCACCACGGCAATATTTCTGGTAAACCGGTGAAGGTAGTCAAGCTCTTCCAGGACAGTCTTAATTTTCCGTAAACGGTAACGCCCTTTATAAATTGAGCCGACGACACAAAAGTCGCAGCTATTGCGGCAGCCCACGCTAAACAAGACAGGGGTAAAAAATACCTTGGAAGTATCGAAAACCGGGTAATCAATTTTATAATTCAGGTCAATACCGCATAAATATTCCTTTTTGATGTCATGATTTTGAATGTCCCTCAGGATACGCTCCATCGCCGGCTTCCCCGGATTGCCATGGATAACAGAATCGCAATGGTCGAGGACAAAGTCCTTACTGACATGCGGCTGAAATCCCCCGAAGATTACAGTTTTTCCTCTTTTCCTGAACTCTTTGGCAATTTCAATTGCGCGGAATATTTCATACCCCATCGAGGATATTCCGATAACGCTCGCGGTGGAATCAAAATTAATTTCATCATAATATTCATAACAGAACTCTTTTTCCCATTCCTCCGGAACTACCGCACTGAGGGCAGGAAGGGCAAGAGAGAGAACGTACAGTTTCTTTCCTTTAAGAAGCTGACCCGAGTTATCCCTGTATGTTGGTTGTATCAGATATATTTTTTTATTCATATCCCGATACCCGTTGATATCGTTACATTCATTGCGGGGATGTATATGAACGCCATATCAGCCGTTTCCATTGAGCATTCCGTTTTCCAAAATGTAACACCGGTCAGCCAGGTGTTTAAGCCGCTGATCATGTGACGCGACAATTACACACGCGTTTGATTCAGTTATGCAGTTGTGGAGAAGGCTGATAATAGTTTCCCCTTGCTCCGCTTCAATACTTGCTGTAGGTTCGTCCGCAATAAGCAATTCAGCCGAGTTCATGAATGCACGCGCAATGGCTACACGCTGGCGTTCACCGTGGCTCAATTCAGCCGGACGTTTTTTGCTCAGATGAGCGATGCCTACGCTTTCCATTGCGGCGAATATTCTCTCCCTGCTGTTCCGGGGTTTGCTTATTAAAAAATTGTTAACGAGCGCTATGTTCTCATAAACGCTCAGAGAGTCGATAAGCAGGAAAGTCTGAAAAACAAAACCAATTTTCTCCGCTCTCAGGCACTGCAGTTCGCGCGGGGAATAATCATTAACGTTCTTTCCAAAAAGATGCACCTCGCCAGTCGAAGGCTTCAAAAATCCTGCCATGATCGTAAGCAATGTGGTTTTACCGCTGCCGCTCGGTCCCAGGATAAGTATCAGCTTACCTCTTTCCGCCTTGAAATTGATATCCTTCACGGCGGAATAGCTATCTGTGCGGGTTGTATAAATCTTGGTAATATCTTCCAATTGTACTATCTGGCCGTTGTTGCTCACTGGAATACCTCAAGCGGATAAATACTTCTTGTCTTTTTACATGCCAGTAACGAGCTTAAAAGGCTTATGACAACCGTAACCAACGTCACCACGAATATATGCCAGAATCCTATGGGAGCGGTTACTTCGGGGGAAACATATTTTATACATATCAGCAGCGGGAAATAAGCTGCAACACCAAGCAATAATGCCGCCAGCGTAATGGTCAGTGCCTGTGCAATGATGAGCTTATCCAGGAACCATTGGGGGGAACCGAGTATCTTCATAACCGCGAAGTCTCTCCGTTTCTCTAAAATATTTACTGAAAGAATAAGACTCAGAATTATTGCCAGAACAATCCCCCCTATCACGGTAATCGCAAAGAAAAGAGGCAAAATTCCGGATTCCATTTCACGTATATTATTGAGAAGAAATTTCCGGTGCGTGAAGAGGGAGAGATTCCTGCCAAATCTCTTCGTGATTGCAGACATTATGGAAGGAATACTCCTTTCATCTTTAGCTTTTATGATAAAAAGGCTGGCAAGGCCGGGCAATTCAATGATGGACTGCAGGTACTTAAGCGTCACAAAGGCATATTGAGTAACGAATGCGTTGGTACCGGATGATAAACCAACGACACGGAGTGTATCATCCTTGATGAAAATAGTATCACCGATTCCGATGCGATGTTTAACCGCGAATGATTTATCCAGGATAATATCATTATCTTCACGGATATCTCTTCCTTCAATAATTGCCGGAGGTCCGCCCGCCGCCCCCGGTACATATCCGGTCAATAGCACGGTAGCGCTGTCATTACCGGCAATAACATTAGTGAGAAAAAGTAATACCGGTGTCGCGGATTCTATTAACGAGTCTCTTCTGATGACATCAACATAGAAAGCCGGAAGGATTGATGTGCCACGAATAATATTGGTATTATATCCCTGAAGCACCCAGATATCGGCCGGTGTTTTCTTTATGTATTCAATAGAACCCTCAGCGACGCCATTATAAACTCCCAGAATAAATAAAATCAATATTACGCAAAGCGAAATTCCGGTCACGGTAAGCACGAAGCGAAGCGGTTTAGCAATAAGTATTCTTAAAACGTACATATCATTCATTCCCCGTTATCGACCGATAAAACTTTTTCATAAAAATGACGTAGATCCCGTCAGCTGGACAGGCTCTACGCTACGAAGATTTTTATTTTACAAGTATCAATTGTTTTGTCGCGGAAAACTCACCGGCTTTGATTCGGCAGATATACATACCGCTCGGTTCTTCAGATGCAATCCAAGCAGCATTATGCTCACCGGCAGACATTTCTCTATCCACGAGCGTTGCGATTTCCTGTCCGAGCATGTTATAAATTTTCAGGGATACATGCGCGTCGACAGGGAGCGCGTACGAAATTGATGTCGAAGGATTAAACGGATTCGGGTAATTCTGGCTGAGAGAATATTCTGATGGAGTTGTTTCGTCCAATTCTGGCACGGGAACCGTTTCCCTTTTCAAGTGTGCAAAAGGTCCGACGCAGTAAGGTTCCATAACTTCCCCAAGGTGAGCAAGCGTCTGAGAAAGTTCGTTGGCATAGTCCGGCTGAACAAGGCTAATCGCAGCAGAGAGGAAATACGCTACCTGCTCCGGTGCAACCGTTACCGTAACCGCGTTTCCCGTTGCAGCCTCAAGGTACATCTTTGCAATCTGCGCAGTCTGCATTGAAAGTAAAGCAATCGTCTCCGATTCCGGTAACATAAACGCCTGGCCATATTGCATGATATATTCACGGTAGCCATTCTCTGATGCAATTATTATCATCGCCGCTTCCTCTGACGAAATACCGGCAAACTCTGCAAGTCCTTGCGCGTATGCTGCAGATAACAGAAGCGGAACATTGTGATGACGTGTTTGTGCGGCGAGATACATATGTTTACCAATTTTGTTGTCAAGATCCCGCCTCACAAGAAGATCGACTGCCGTTTCTACAAGGCCATGGCCGAGTTCCGGAGCGATCCCGTTAGCGATCGCTTCAGCGGTGAATGGATCAAGCCCGGCATCTGTCAGAATCGTGAAAATCGTCGGGACAAGCGACGGTGCAAGAGCCGTTCCCTTTTCCACGGCGTACCCACCACCTGACACGAATCCGTTGATATGGGCGGTCCAGTCAGCAGCGAATAATTGGTTATGACTAACAAATCCAAACGCGACTTCTTTAAGATTGTGATTCCACGCGAGCGCGTAAACCGGTTGAAAGTTTTCGTGCGTCTGGAAATACAGATATTGCCCGTTCGCATCTAACATAAAATTGAACGCGTCCGGTAGTATCGCCCCGTACATTTGGCTGAAATATGCGGGTCCCGGTTTTGTGCCTAATCGCTTCACAAGATACATATGCGTGACATCCCCCCAACTAAATGCGGCAGACGCTATAAGAATCGATAGAGTTGCAAGGCAAAAAAGCTTCTTCAGGTTTCTCATAGTATTACTCCCTTCTATTATATTATTACGGGTGAATTATGGTGAACCTTCTACTTCCGTAATTTATCAGATATTAAATGGCTAGTTGTCATAAAATTATCAAAAGAATGTAAAAATCCTTACGGATTTGAAGATTTTTACTTTGATGTGAAAACATGTTACTTTTCGGTCAGAGAATTCCCAGAATGAATCCAAATAGTCAGAATGACGGGGGATCTCGTATAAAAATTTACTGCTTGCTCCGGCGAATGTCAAATTCATGTCTTTCCCAACGAGAAAACTCCCTGCTAATGCGGGATAGTATTCAATATGCCGGAAATCAACGACCTGATTATGTGCCCAAAATTGAGAAAAATGGAAGGATGCTTGACTCTTGTGTTCGAATTCAGTAATATTCAGCGGGATTTGAGGTCATTTCCAAAAAAATGTCAGACAAACATTTAGATCACCGGATAATTATCATCATTGATTTGGTGTTTTTACTTTATGTTTGTTTCGCATTTTATCACCTTGCACATAAATCCTTCATATCCCAGGAATTTGCATCCCTGCCCGCATTGCAGATTGACGGAACACAGGTAGAGTCTGGCGATGATATTGAATTTTTACTGAGCCGGCGCAATGTCGGCGATTCGATAACCGTCACTTACCCACCTTCCGGTGAATCACGGACAATCAGTATAACGAATTATGCCCCCTTACCAGTACTAATTCTCGATGCAATTGTCATCATACTTATTTTCGGGCTCGGCGCATTTGTCTATTTCAAAAGGCCGGGGGATCG
This sequence comes from uncultured Chlorobiaceae bacterium, assembly GCA_964353675.1. GTDB lineage: Bacteria > Bacteroidota > Ignavibacteria > UBA10030 > SZUA-254 > CAYGXH01. Next base: position 3,025 of record CAYGXH010000077.1, on the reverse strand, counting down.
GGCTGCCGTCATTTTCCATCTTGCCGCTACGACTGTGGCAACGGCCATCATCGGCACGAAAACAATATACGTTCTTGAGCCATGGTGGATAGGGCATATTTTATGCGTCCTTTTCTTCCTCGCATACACAATCGGTCCAGTTATCTTTGCTCATTTTACATTCGTCTTTCCGTATGTTCGCCGGAAAAGATTCCTGCCCCTGGTGATATGCCTGTATTGCGCGGCAGTTGTTTTAAGCATCTGGCATGCCTCTTTATACATCGGCGCGGCGAGCGCGCAATCTTACGCAATGTATCAGACCTCGAAAACGGCTGCGATGCTTCAAAATGGCTTCGTTTTTCTCATTCTAATCCTGGCAATCAAAAATTTTATTTTTTCGTATAAGAATGCTCCTTCTCTCCCCGAAAAGAAAAAGATCAGGTGGATGCTATTCGGTCTTTTCATCGGTCCCGCACCGTTTGTCTTCTTCTGGGCTCTGCCGATCGCTCTCGGATATGCGCCGTGGGTTTCAGAAAACCTGCTTCTCTCCTTTTTAATGATCGTTCCGGTTACCTTTTCCTTCGCGATCCTCAAATATCATGCGATGGATATAGACATAATAATCAATCGCAGCGTTGGCTACGTAATCGCTGTCGGTATCGGGTTGGGTGTTTATCTGGCGGTTGTCGGACTGGCCGCGAAGATTATAACTTCGATAACTCCGCAAAATTCTCTCATCGTCTCGACAGTCACAGCGGCCCTGATAGCTCTCTTATTTGAACCGGTGCGGAGGAAAGTTCAGCATATAGTAGACCGATTGTTCTTCCGAGTACAATATGACTTCCGGCAGACACAGCACAAATTAATTGAAGAAATAAAACAATGTGTCACGATCCGCGATCTTGCCGAATTGATCGTTAACCGGACCGATGAAATTCTCCCCGTAGAACGGATCGGTTTTTTCCGTCTTCTCGATCATGGTACCCATCTACGCCTCATCGCTCACAAGAATTTTGATGTTCTCGAACATCATGACCTCCGAATTGAAGCGGATAAATTACAAATCGGACTTGATAACCCGCTCGCGCTGCCCGATAAAATCGAACAGGACGTTATATTTGAATCTGCCGATATCATAATATTTAATCGGTGGGAAATGGCGCTTGTATTCCCGATGGCATTGGAGCAAAAGAAAATATTGGGATTTCTTGCCCTCGGTGAAAAAAAGTCAAGAATGAAATATACGGCCGAAGATATCTATCTGCTTCGCTGGATTACTGCAGAGGCGGGCATGAAAATCGAACGTATCGAGCTGCAGCAAAAACTTCTTCTCGAACAGGCTGAAACGCAGCGGCTGGAAGAACTCAATAGGCTTAAATCTTTTTTTGTTTCAAGTGTTTCTCATGATCTGAAAACCCCGATCACTTCCATCAGGATATTTGCCGAACTGCTGCGTACGAAAAAAACCATCTCCAAATCAACGGCGAAAGAATATCTCGAAATTATCGAGGGAGAGAGTGACCGGCTCACCCGTCTCATCAATAATGTCCTCGATTTCGCCCGGATGGAACGGGGTGAAAAAGAATACAATTTCTCGGAGATCGAGCTGAATTCCCTCGTCAGGCACGTTCTCCAGCTTATGCATTACCAGTTCAGGATCGAGAATTGCGTTGTACACGAACAATTCTGCGAAACCGAATGCATTATAAACGCGGATAAAGACGCGGTAACCGATGCGCTTATCAACCTCCTTTCAAACGCGATGAAATATTCTCATGACGAAAAAGAAATATCGGTTTCACTTTTAAAGCGCGACGGATTTGCGGCGCTCCGGGTCACAGATAAAGGAATCGGCATCTCCTCCGAAGACATGATGTATATTTTTGAACCGTTCTTCAGGGTGCGCGAAGGCAGGATCCACGGCACAGGCGGCGCTGGACTCGGACTGGCAATCGTTAAACAAGTAATAGATGCACACGGCGGGAAGGTCGAGGTCAATAGCACACCGGGAAGAGGAAGCACGTTTACACTATTATTTCCACTAAGCTTAGAGGCATAACATGAAAAAGATTCTTGTGGTGGAGGACGATCCCGCGATCCTGAAAGGACTCGATGCATCTCTTCGGGAAGAACATTATAAGGTTCTGACGGCAACTGACGGAGAAAAATGCCATCAGATCCTCAAACGGGAAAAAGTCGACCTTATCATATTAGATATCATGCTCCCGAAGAAACATGGTTTCGATGTGTGCCGGGACATACGTAAAGAGGGAATTGATACTCCGATTATTTTTCTGACAAGCAAGAAGGAGGAAATGGACAAGGTTCTGGGGCTCGAACTTGGTGCTGATGATTACGTCACGAAGCCGTTCAGCATCCGGGAGCTCCTTGCGCGCGTAAAAGCATTGCTCCGCCGAAGAGCTGAAATCAGGTGCGAAATTGATGAATACTGCTTCGCCAATGTACATATCGATTTTAAAAAACAGACCGCGTTAAAAAACATGGAACCCGTAAAATTGTCGGCAAAAGAATTTGAAATACTAAAATATTTTATCCAGCACGAAGGAGAGGTAGTCACGCGGGATATGCTGCTGGATGATGTCTGGGGGTATGATAACTTTCCAACGTCACGAACCGTCGATAACTACATCCTTTCTATCAGGAAAAAGCTCGAAGAGACTCCGAACGAACCAAAATATATCCTCACAGTCCATACGGCGGGATATAAGTTTGTGAAGTAAAAAATCTGTGCGATTTAAAACCTATAACGCAGAACTTTAACCTGTTTTGCGTTTTCTTTGCGCGGGACTTCGGGGCTTCCTGCGGATTTAGCTGTAAATTGCATAAATGGCCTGTCCCCCGAAAAGTTATCCAGAAATAAATTAGTAGATTTGGATTGTGTACTACTCCCCATTATGGGTCCTAATTGAATTAGAAAAATTTAGTGGACTAAAAAATCCGGAATTTCTCAAAGACCACATTAACTTAAGGTCGTGTTGCCTCATAATAAAAGGTAACCGTAGAGGAGGACAAGGTAGCGATTGAT
>CAYGXH010000076.1:0-10039 GCA_964353675.1 uncultured Chlorobiaceae bacterium | reverse complement strand
TCTGCATATAGAACCGGGTGGCAAGGACGGTTCTTGGATACCAAACTGTCCGGTAATATTGTACCGCGACCGAATATCGGTTAAATGAGATCCCGTCCCGATTTAGCTTCCTCGCGATTTCACATTCCCCTTGCACGACAATTCCATCGGATGGATTAATGAAACTGTTCCTTGTATCATGACGAACGTTCCCGAACACAGAAGAATAGAAAACCCCGGGATCATGGGCATCTTGCATCATCCGTTCAAGATTTCCACCGTTCTCAAATGAATAGGTGTTGACTCTTTTATATTTCACACCGATCTGACCGACGAATGTTGTTGTGAATCCCCGGCTTAAGGAGAGATACAAATCGATCGGTTCGCGCGTGTAATTTTCGAGGTCGCCGGATTTGGAATCATTTCCAAGACCGTAGAAATTTGCCTTGATGAGTTTATCGTAATCGAACACGAGATCCAACGCCAATGGAAACACTTTTCCTTGGCGTTTCTCAGCATCCGGTAGAGTCACTGCCAACCTATACCATCGTTCTCCCTTCGTACTGTTAAAAACAGTAATGTCGAATGACTCGCTCAGGGAGAGTTGATTAAGGAAAAATACTTTGATGCCGTAACCAAAACCAATATCGGTATCATACATGAGGATGGGAAAGAACTCAAAAGACCTCGTCGTGAAATCCTTGAATTCTTCCGTCTCTTTCAACGTGTCGAAGTTGCTGCTGTTCAGTTCGATCCTGGATAGCACGCCAAAATGATCTGACGCTTGCGTCCCGTCGATCACGGAATCAAGCACAATATGTTGTTCTGCGACAGAGGGTCGATTAAGGCAGTCGTTCAGAAAAATATAATCGATCCGTTTGAGGGTGGAATCATAACGACAGGAAAGAAGATCGTAACCGGTTAACGAACTTCCATGTGCATCCAGGGGACGTAATGAAAACAATATGTTCCCGTTCCGTGCTGGATCCCACGTGTGGTCACCGGTTCGATCCGTCGAAAGCGATTCATGTAATCTGCATTCTGAGATAAAGTTTGTTAAGAGTGTATCGTCGGGCTCAGTATTAAAATCCCCGCCGATGATGACCGGCACCCCGGGTGGAAGAGACTGCAACCGATTCGTTAACTCTGTAAATTCTTCTTTTTTCTTATCCAATCTGTGATTCCAATAATCGCTGATCTCCTGATGCTGTGCTTTTCCTTCGGTTGTCTGATCACACAGAGTATCCAGGTACTGTATCAGATCAGGTCTTCGGGGAGGAGTTGCGCTTAAATGAGCATTGACGAGGACGACGGGCACTCCTCCGATGAGTATTTTGCTAACAAGTGCGAAATTGGATTCATCGAAATGACACGTAATATAATCTCCATAGATACCGAATCCGCCAGAGAGTTTCCAGACATCAAGTTCTCTGAGCTGTAATCCGGGTTTCGCAAGGATCGCGATACCTTCTTTCAGATTAAGGGGTAGACCGATGCAACCTGTGTGAATGCCAGCATTGCATACCTGGTGAACCTCGTCCATATTCAATGTATGTGCAAGACGAGAGGAATAACGACCTACCGGATTACCTTCCTGGATAAAGATAACATCAGCATCAAGTGAAGCAAGCTGCTGAACCAGGGTAGCAAATCTTTTTTCGCGCTGGTCCGGAGTTTCGTATTCCCCTACACTGAAATTGCCGGCATAATCCAATCCCGACCAGACGTTGATGCTGATGATCTTCAGGCTGATAGATTGAGCGCTACCGCCCAGAACATATGATACCAGCATAATAAATATTAGTCTACACAGTTTAATCTTTTTCATCGATACTTCCGGGGCAATTGGACATAACGTTCGGCAAAAAAGGCAATACTTTTGTGAGTCTCTAATTCTCATTTCAGTGAACAAAAGTATTGAGCGAGGCTTTTCTCAATCTGTGGTTTCATAATCTAGCGTCATTGTTTGCCGTTATACGCAGTCGAATTTGGTTTTTCCATATCCACAATGCAAATAGCAATTTCTGCGACTAGGACTGATAGATAATCTCATATTTCGCTTAGCGTCTATAAAGCAAGTAAGCGTTAAGAAGAAGCAAAATCATCAAACCAATATAAGACACAATTTCAAGGGGAGTCCCTAAAAACCCTTCGTTGATTCCATTCCTCAATATCCAGAGAAAAAAAATTATGTTTCCAGAAATAGCAATGAAACGAAGAGTACGATACATTTGTGAATTGTGATTCATAGAAATTACATTATACAACTGAGATTCAAATTTGATTGTGTCTAACGTCTGCCATAAAAATGTCCCGCACCGAAGGTGCGGGATGAGCAAAGGTATTGAACTTTACCCGCCTTCGGCGGGTGCTGGGCAGACGTTGATTCTTTTAGCTTGATAAAAATCGCGTGTTATTTTTACGGTTATTATGCTTTTGTTTCGTTTCGAAGATTTGAGGATTGCCTTCTATTTACTCTTATATTTTATTAATTCGAAAACGTCGGATAGAGCCTTCTTCGTCTTAATCTCAATCGAAAGTGGTTTTAATTTACCAATACTTTTATTTGACAGATAGTTATCTTTTAGACCTTTGTCAATTTTTAGGCTATTTATATCTTTGTTATTCTTATCAGTAAAATAGAATGTTGTTTTAAAATAATTCTTCCATATTGAAAACCAGCACATAGTTTTTTTCTTCTTGGTTAATTTGCACAACCATGATTTTCCATCGTTGTAGAATTTCCATTCCAAAGACATGAAGGGAAATGCGGAGGATATCTGAGTGATGAATACATCCCAAATGGCTTTAGTTTTGCCAAGATGTTTGCGTAGTACATCATCATTTGGATATTCGCTTTTGTCATTTAGTAATGGTCTATTCATGAGAATATTTCACGTGGTATAATAGCATCAGACGTTTGATGTAAAAATGCAATCCACCTCCGTCGGATTGAATTAGGGCGCCGAACGATGGATTTTTAAATCTTGAGTAAATCTGTGTGTTACTATTTATTTTCGTTATACATTCTTGCACGCCGGCGCTCCTGAATTTTTCTACCTGCACCGGGTAAGCCGCACAAAACGCGGATAGTAGATAAGGCTGTCTATACCATGCTCGGCAAACTGGAAGCTGTTCGTAGCATACGTGAGTATCATGTCGGCGCCGGTAAGTTGTGGGTGAGCTTTGCCGGCGTAGATCATCACATTCGGTCGATAATACTCCGGAGGCCTATACACCATTCGTAATGAAGACCATGGCCCAGTGAGTAGTGGAGCTGCCCTCATCATCACATCTGCGGGACCAAATCCTGCCGTTTGTACCCCGATAAACCGTTGACCGGTCTGATCAAAATGGATCGTCAACTCAGACTGTCCATTTTCGAATATTGGCCAGCGCGGCGTGCTCGACGAGTCAGGAACCCAACCGTTACGTTCTCCCGCCCACCACTCCGGATGCATAAGATCACCGCGAGAGACCTTTTCAACGGGCCAGCGTGCCGCATATATCGGATGGGATTTAACCGGGTTCTGGGATCCAAGTGCGACTATGTATCCTTCAAGTTTCAATATAGCCGCAAATCCTACCAATATGCCCAAAGGATTCACCGGTGTTACGAGAGTACGCACCCGCCAAGATGAAGGTGCAGAATCGGGATTCTCCACCATCACTGCCGTCCAGCCGACATTCTCGAAGCCAAGCCCAATACCGGTCCGAATTGTCCGAGCGAAGAACAGAATCAGTCGGTCGCCCACGCGCACACCATTTCCAAACCAAAGTGATTCGCCGTCTCGGTCGGGGAACAAAGCGTCCGGTTTATCATCGATGTTTTTCCCCCAGTAGAATGACATCGCAGCTGTTGTCGGATTTGTACCTGTTTGAATTGCCACACTGTTGCTGACCATACGTGCACCGTTCCTCGTCCCTTTACCGGATGGATCGATCCACGTGTCGCCGAAGAGCCAGAGCGTTCGGGCATTACCCAAGTCCACAGACGATGCGACATCTGCTCCCACCCAATGGGGATCGCTGTGAAAAAGCTGATCAGCCTCTCGCCAAGCTGAAGCTTCAAAGCATGGCACTTCGACCGGACGGATTGCCATCGCGGTGGAACGCCGAGCGCGTCGCCATTTCTCACGTTTCGACATTGCCCCCGATCGTGCAAAATATGGGCTGAGGGCTTTGTGCAATTCTTCTGTGGTGCCATGGAGAATGAATTCGCTCTCTGAATGCTTATACGGCAACCGGACATTGTCAGAACGAAGAGCTTCAAGAAGTGAATCCGGATCGAGGGTTGCCACTGCGACTTCATCGGAACCGATATCGAGGTAGAGAAACAGGTGCGCCGAGATAAGGAGGCCCGCATATGGATCCGGCAAATCTCCCTTGAATGGTGCAGGCAAGACATCGAGGACAAGTTGTTCTCCCACCCAGCCAAGTCGTGCCTCAAACCTACCGATTTTCCCATTGCTTGTGTATTCAATCGCATAAGTATTCCCGGTAGCGCGCGTTATTGTGGCCCGATCCGAACCTGAAATCTCCTCCCAACTGCCGAGCAGTCGGGGATCGAATGTTGCCTCAGATTCAGATACGATCGGATTAATCGAGAGGGCACACCCGCTTAACAAAAGCGAAAAGGTGAGTCCGTAACTGATTATGAGTACTCGGATTGTCATAATGTTTTCCATTTAGGATACCGTTGTTTGACACCGTGCATGACGTATAACGTTTGCGGTTATAAAATCGTTGGGGATTGCTTAGAAAAAATAACTACAAAAGTTTTTTCGAAATATACCCATAATTATCTATAAATAATGGGGAATTAAATGCAAAATATAATGTTTTACTTGTCCTATATATTTTAATCATTATGGAATCAGTTTATTTTATTATCATTTACGATTAAACAATGATTACTATTATTCGAAAGAAAACTTAAATGAATCACTTTTCTTTGGGGCTGTTTTATAAATGATGGCTTGTGAAATGTAAACATTTGTACCAAGCGATTCCGGTTTTTTCTCTCCCTTTACTACAACTTTTACCGAATGTTCTCCGGGCTTAAGCTGGAATACATGCCATATACTCACATCGGGATGTTCCTGTTTACTGTAATAATAATATGTATCAATGTTGCGGTGTAGTTTGCCATCTAGGTAAACATCGGCCTTTCCGCCGTCTTTGAACCAGTTGCCCATTAGAGAAACACCCGTACCTTCAAATGAAAACTCAACTTCATCGCTAGCTTTACTGGCAAACATAGCCTGGTCTTTAGCTTCGTTCTGCCACCAGTTTGTTTCTTTATATACCTGCCAGTTACCCTTAAATTTCCAATTTTCTTTTGAAAAAATCGAAAATCCTTTGTCGAAAACCACGTTCGGGAAAGAAACTTCCAGCTGCGGTGGGGTAACTTGTTGAAGAGGTAGAACAATAGTATTGTCCTTCACTTCACCCCCATTCTTTTGGATAAGCTGAATAGAATATTTATAGGTGCTTTCTACGGCGCTATTAAAAGAATAGCTTGTATTGCTGAAGATTGAATCGCCCATGTCCTTCACACCTTTTTGCATTTCGGCGGGCAGATTGCTGAATCCTTTCAGCACACCAAGTACAGCCATGGCATTAGATGGATTGCAGTCCGAATCTTCACCACAACGGGTAGTAATTTCGAGGGTTTTATATTCATCGCTTTCGCCGTATAACAGTCCCATCACAACATAGGCGCCGTTAAGCTTGGCATCGATGTTGAAAGTCGATCCGGCGCCACTAATGTCCACATCGCCCCATTTGGCATCCAATTCCTTCCAGGCTGCTTTCCAGTCATTGGGATAATGCTTATGCAGCATGATTACGTCGCGGATAATTTTAGCGTAGTCACTTTCGGCAGGCAATGCGGAAAGACCTTTTTCAACCACTTGTTGAATGTCGGTTTCGAAATAGGCGGCGCTATACATGGCACTCATAAAGATGCCGCCGTAAACGCCGTCGCCATAGTTCATGATGTGTCCGATTTTGTTAGAAATATCGACAACATTCTGCAGCATGCCGGGATTCATGAAACCTATATAATCGGCTTCGATTTGGAAGTCAATATCGTCGGCTCTGTAACTGAATTCGGGACTGCCGGAAACCGGCGGGAAAATGCCGTCGAAATAGTTTTTACGTGCCTGCATATTGGCACACCAAAGCGGGTAGCCGGCTTTGGCAAGCATTTCATGGAATATTTTGGCAGGGGCATCAATGCCGAATTTGTCCATCGCCATGAGGAAAGTGAGTTGGACATAAAGGTCGTCCTGTCCAATGCTGCCTTTGATATCGGCAGGAGACCATTTTATAGAATCATTAAAAATCGCCTGGAGGGTGCGAAATTCTGTTGGTGCCCCGTAGCTTACACCAATCATCTTACCTGCCCAGCCCCCGGCAATTTTGTCTTTCAGCGTTTCGGCGCTGATTATCTGTACATCACCTTGTTTTGTCTGACAAGACGAAAATGTCATCACTACTATGATAGTTGATATGAATATTGCGAACCTTTTCATAATTATTGTTTTATTTAGTTTAACAGCTTTTAATTGTTTGATTTTTATATATTGATTAAACCTCTTTGTCATTTTTATGTCTGTCAACTGCAGTTGGTTTACTGGTAATAGTTATTACAACATTTCCTGTCTTTTGACCTGTTTCGACATACTTGGTGGCCTCGATAATCTGTTCCAGGGGGTATCGTCTATCAATGACCGCTTTATAATGTCCCGCCTCGATAAGTTCTTTGAAGAAAACTATATCTTCCTTACTGTCTTTGGGGATCGGAAACTTGACTTTTTTACTGCAGAAGATCGGTGTCAACAGCGCTAAAAAAATATTCTGCGACAAAAACCCAAGATCCGTTGAAAAATATATCCCGCCTGGTTTTAGCAATTTTTTACAGCGATAAAATGAGCTTTTTCCGACAGCATCGATAACCACATCATACATCTGGTCATCTTTTGTAAAATCGTCTTTTGTATAATCTATTACTGTTTCGGCACCGAGTGATTTCACTAGTTCTAAATTCTTTGTATTGGTGACTGCTGTAATATTTGCACCATGATATTTAACAAGTTGAACACATGCGGAGCCAATAGATCCGGAGGCGCCATAGATTAATATTTTTTTTACATTTATAAAATTTATTTTCCCGATGTAATTCAATGCGAGCATCAACCCGTCACAGACTGCAGCGGACTCATCGTAAGACATATTGGCGGGTTTTGTCGTGATTGAACCTTTTTCGGGTATGCAGATGTATTCAGCATGTGTTCCAAAATGTTTAGTGCTTAATCCAAAAACCTGATCGCCCTGTTTAAATGTTTTAACATCTTTGCCGATTGATTCAATCTCTCCGGCCAGTTCACTCCCTAATATCTTTATTTTTGGTCTAAATAATCCATTAATAAATCTTATAATAAGTGGATATTCAGGTTTTCGAAATCCGCAGTCAGTCCGGTTTACGGTTGTTGCATGTATTTTTATGAGAACCTCGTTGTCCTTGGGAGTTGGTTTTTCCACCTCTTTGAGTTGAAGAACATCCGGGGGGCCATATTTTGTGTATGTAATTGCTTTCATAAGAATCTTCCAGGACTACTTTGATTTGATGATATCGCTTTCATCTATATTCTAGAGGCTTTAATACATTTATGTATAATTAAAGTACGCCTCCCGATCATTTCATACAACGTCTTGCAATCCGCCTTTGGCGGACTGAGCGAGGCTTTTAAAAATTCAGACACTTCCAGCGCTGTTGGTTGTCGGGTCAGGTGCTGGCTCCGATTCCTGATCATTACACCCGATACGATTCGGTCTCGGCCAGGGAAGAGACCAGCTTCGGTACCTGCATTGTGCCGTTCATTTTGAACTTTGAGATTTCACACGAAAGTAAAAATTACAGCGCGAACCGGCATTTTTAAATCCTGTGATTTTAATCAAAGTCATATTTATTCATAAGGCGAAATTCGCAATATGATATAGTATTTACGTGTATTATTACGATAGGGTGTTGCATTAATTTCGAGGAACTGCGATGAAAAAGCTGATTTTAACTTTCCTATTGGTAGCTGCATGGTCTGCATATGCAAATCCTCATTTTACTATTGGCAGCAATCCATTTTACACCTTTTTTGCTTTTCCGCATGACATTCTCAGATGGCCAAACAAGGCTGTATTCTCCTATTACTATCCGCAGACCCTGCCATGGCAGGGTCATGTGACGAATCTCAGCCAGCGTCCGAATGATACATACATAAGCAACTACAATTACTTCGATTTCCCTACACCTGATGGATACACGGGTGATCCAAACGCAATCAGATCCTTCATGAGAGCTTCATCTTATGCCTACCAGAACAGATACAGTCTTGGCGGGATTTGGAATTTCGGCATTTGGGGAAAAGCATACCTCGAACTTGGGACCACGCGAACCGACATGGAACAGCGGATTGAAGGAATAGTACGCAACAACACAACGCTGGAGTTAATCCCCGTTACCGCACGAACGGATGCCTCGAGAAGCTCCTACGACATCCATCTGGTCTATGCAAACTACCTCTTCGGAAATCCTATTGGACTCAGAGTACAATATCAAACCAAAAATATGGGGGCCCCGGAATCAGAAATCAAGTTCACCAGAAACGGCACGGAGACGATGTCAAATCATTTAACCTGGGGATGGACCACAACTCCATGTGCGCATATCTTTGGAACATCCAGTCAGAATTTCGATGCCTGGTTCCTGAACGACTATACCCTCTTCAAGGGAGGTCAGCTTGATCTTCAGATGAGCTATGAATACGATAATCATAAATCGGCTATTCGCTACAGAAGCAGGAGGGAGAGCGGACAGACCTACTACTGGCAGAGCAGTGTGCCCGATTCAGTCCCGGGTGCGAATTTCATTGGTACATACATTACGGACGGCAGGTACGAGGATGAAATTGCGGATGACCTGATACGCGCGTATTCAAAAATACGTTTCTGGAAAATCGGCGATGCCGATCTGGGTCTTTTGTTTTTCCTGCAATATGCTGACCGTGATTTAAACACCGTTAGTACGAACAGAGACCTCGATAGTGATCCCCTCAGCAGTGACGCGGAGAATGAATATACAATCGAGATTAATCCCTGGTTAAATTACAAATTCGGAAAAAGTTATTTTGATTTTGGACTGCTCTTCGAGCTATCCACCACCGGAATGGAAAACACTTCTCCCCGGTGGAATAGTGCAATGGGAGCAACGGAAAACGGCGTCATCAGAAATTCTTATCCCTCGGAAAGCGGATTCAGCCCTTCGTGGGAGTCATTTTCGCAAGGTTCTAACACCTTTATCGCAACGGGATTTGAGGCGTCCACGTCGATCAACATAAGCGGACGCTTTTCCGCGCTGGCATCAGTTCTGCTCCTGCGCAAATACAGCTTCATCACGAAAGAGTACGGCAGTTCGGATATTCCGGCAGGGGGCAGGGAATATGTCTTCAACGCATCTCATCTACGGCACGACTACAAGAATGAAACATGGATGAACGGCTCAGTCGGGATTGCATACGGCTGGGGTCCGTTCCAGTTGCTTGCGACGATGCATCTTCCGCTTGCGTATTTGCTTGAAAAGAATACCGAGCTTACTGAATCCGGAAACACGCTCGTTGATCTCACACAGAGGAATGTCTGGGCAGTGCAGGAACCTGTGAGCTTCAGGTTCCTTCTGGTTTTTGGTCTGGAACGATAAGCAGATGTGGTGTCAAACATTGTTTCTATGGTAATCTGTGACACCTGCAATTTCCCGCTAACGTTTGCAGCCTTACGCAGTGCCGGTTGTGACCTATAATAACTCATTACCAAAATGGAGCAAACGGCATTGAACGAGCACAATAATTCTTTTTCAATAGAGCGAGTGTCGTAAGGCTGTTTGTTATACGAACACTCAATTGAGTATAGTCCCTTCATATGCAGACTACTCCCCAGTATCCTTCAACCTCAGGAAGCGCGCAGCATTGTTGTAAAAAATGTCACGCTTTTCTTCTTTAGAGAG
>CAYGXH010000075.1:0-10066 GCA_964353675.1 uncultured Chlorobiaceae bacterium | reverse complement strand
TAAACCTGTAACCAAAAAGCCCGCCGAAACCCGAATGGGAAGCGGGAAAGGGGCGCCCGAATTCTGGGTTGCGGTTGTAAAACCCGGAACGATCATGTTTGAGCTCGGGGGCATTAAAAAGGACATTGCGACGGAAGCGATGAATCTCGCGATACACAAACTGCCGATCAGGAGCACGATGGTCACGCGAAGAACCTACAGCGGCGGTTGACGGAGAAAGAAGAATATGAAGAAATTTGAAATAAGAGGAATGTCGGAACTGGAATTACGGAAGCGTCTAAAAGATGAAGAGGAAAATCTGACTCATCTTAAATTCCAGAAAGCAACCAGCCAGCTGGAAAGTCCGATAAAGGTCCGTACCGTCCGCCGTGATATAGCAAGGATGAAAACCTTGCTCAAAACGATGGAAATGAAATCGAAGCAGACAGCGGATCAAACACCCAGTCCAGTTAAGTAAATAAGGCAGATGAGACACAACATGGCAGAACGATCAACAAAGCGCAAAGTACGGTTTGGCAAGGTGGTAAGTACCAAGATGCAAAAGAGCATAATAGTTGCCATCGAACGCCGGATAGCTCATCCGATTTATAAAAAGTATTATACCCGGACCACCAAGTTGATGGTTCACGATGAAAAGCAGGAAGCGGGCGCAGGTGACGTAGTAAAAATCATGGAGACGCGTCCGATGAGCAAAAACAAACGGTGGAGGATTGTAGAAGTTGTCGAAAAAGCAAAATAATTATGTGAAGAATGTCGTATGATTCAGGAAGAAACAAATCTGGTTGTGGCAGACAACTCCGGTGCAAAAAAGGTTCGCTGTATCCGAGTCCTCGGAGGACATGAGCGACGGTATGCCGGCGTTGGCGATCTCATCGTCGTTTCCGTGAAGAGTGCGATTCCAGGCGCCGCCGTGAAAAAGGGTGAAGTCTCGAGAGCGGTGATCGTTAGGACTAAAAAAGAGACAAGTCGGAAGGACGGATCCTATATTCGGTTTGATGAAAATGCCGTTGTACTTCTCAATATTCAGGGAGAACCGCGCGGCACTCGCATCTTCGGTCCGGTTGCCCGCGAACTCCGAGAAAAAAATTACATGAAAATAATTTCACTCGCACCGGAAGTGCTGTAGGATTTATACAATGAATATTCATAAAAACGATAATGTCATGGTGATTGCCGGTAATGCCCGCGGGAAAACCGGAAAAGTTCTTAAAATCTTCCGTGACGACAAAAGGGTAATTGTTGAAGGCGTTAATATCATAAAGCGTCATGCGCGTGCGTCGCAAAAGAATCCGCAGGGGGGGATCATCCAGAAGGAAGCATCTATCATGGCATCCAATGTGATGGTGATTTGTCCGAAGTGCAGTAAGCCGTCGCGCATCGGTCATAAGGGCGTTTCGGATTCAGTGACAGGAAAGAAACACACAATGCGTGTATGCCGCAGTTGCGAAGAGATGTTCTAAGATTGAAAGTTAAGTATGGCAAAAGAGAAACAACCAAAAGCCGGTAAGGAACAGCAGAAAGCTCCGGAAGTCATCGAACAGGAAATCGGGATAACTCCACGATTACTGGAGATGTACAAGAAAACGATGATCGGTAACCTTATGAACCAGTTCCAGTACACCAATGTAATGCAGGTGCCGAGGCTGGAAAAGATCTGCGTGAATACGGGTGTCGGCCAGGCAACACAGGATGCAAAGCTTCTCGATTCGGTCGTCAAGGATATGGAAACCATTATCGGGCAGAAAGCTGTCATTACCCGTGCGAAAAAAGCAATATCGAACTTCAAACTCCGGCAGGGGCTCCCCATTGGTGTTCGTGTCACATTACGATCAAATCGTATGTACGAATTTATTGATCGGTTCATCAGCATCGCTGTACCACGCATCCGTGATTTCCGGGGATTTTCAGATCGCTCATTCGACGGACATGGGAATTATACAATCGGTGTAAAAGAGCATATCATATTTCCGGAAATCGATATCGACAAAGTGGCAAAAGTATTCGGTATGGATATCACTTTTGTCACGACGGCGCGGACGGATCAGGAAGCATATGCACTATTGAAGGAATTCGGGATGCCGTTCGAAAAGCGCGAGACACCAATTGAAAAAAATCAGAACAACGCGTAACAGGAGAACACAGTGGCACGCTTAGCAATGGTCGTTAAAGCAAAAAGAACACCGAAGTACCCGGTACAGAAGCACAACCGATGCAACATTTGCGGAAGACCGCGAGGGTACATGCGGAAATTTGGAATTTGTCGTCTCTGTTTCCGGAAAATGGCTCTGGAAGGAAAAATTCCCGGTGTCCTCAAAGCGAGCTGGTAAAGAAAGACAAAAGGTATGAATATAGTAGATCCTATTGCAGATTATCTAACAAGAATACGGAATGCGATCGCCGCGCGTCATAAGCGCGTTGATATCCCTGCTTCAAATCTAAAGAGGGACCTCACAAAGATCCTGTCGGCTCAGCACTTTATCGGAGGATTCACCGAAGTCCCCGATAACAAACAGGGTACCCTGCGAATATCATTACGATATTCTGACGGCGTGAGTGCAATAACGGGATTGTCGCGTATCAGTAAACCCGGTCTCCGAGTGTACGTTCCGGCAGACGAAATTCCGCGCGTACTTAACGGACTCGGAATAGCGATAATTTCGACATCAAAAGGATTAATGACAGATAAGAACGCGCGCCAGGAAAAAATTGGCGGCGAAGTCCTCTGCCATATATGGTAAATTAACACGAGAATCGATATGTCACGAATCGGACGAAAACCAATTTCAATAATCAAAGGCGTTAAGGTCGAAAAAAAGGACGAACTCATCAGAGTAACCGGTCCGAAAGGCGAACTAACCGCACGAATTCCTCCGGCAATCACGGTCGAAATCAAGGGCGATGAGGTACTCGTCACGCGCTCCTCATCTGAGAAACCGATACGTGCTCTCCATGGCACATGGCGCGCTCTGATCAATAATATGGTAAAGGGCGTGAGCGAAGGATTTCATAGGAAACTCGAGATCGTGGGTGTGGGATACAAGGCAGAAATAAAAGGGAAGCGTATACAGCTCGCACTGGGATATTCGCATCCGATTTTATTTGAACCGCCGCTCGATATAAAAATTGAAGTCCCGGTTCCAACCAACATCCTGATATCCGGAATTAGCAAGCAGGTTGTCGGACAGGTTGCGGCGAAACTGCGCTCCTTCCGCCCGCCGGAACCGTATAAAGGGAAGGGTGTAAAGTACGCAGGTGAATATATCAGACGGAAAGCAGGAAAAGCAGCAGCGACTGCCGGAGCCAAGGTAGGATAGTATGATAAAGAAATCGACAAAAGAACGACGAGCAAAAGTAAAAAGTCGCATCAGGAAAAAAATTTTCGGTACAACCGATTGCCCGCGGCTAACGATATACCGGAGTCTGCACCATGTGTACGCACAACTGATCGATGATGCTCAATCACGTGTCATTGCGGCCACTTCCACACTTTCTCCGGAAGTGCGGGACGAAGTGAAATCACTCAAGAGTAAAAAGGAAATCGCGAAGAGAGTGGGTGCGGCGATAGCTCAGAAAGCCCTGAAGAATAATGTAAAAAAGGTCGTATTTGACCGTAGCGGATATGCGTATCATGGAATCGTAAAGTCGCTTGCCGATGGTGCGCGGGAAGCCGGCTTGAAATTCTGATCTGGCTAGTGTGACCGGACCGGACAACGGGTGTTGCCGGGTCGTCTAATGGCAGGACAGCGGCCTTTGGAGCCGTCAGTAGAGGTTCGAATCCTCTCCCGGCAGCAGATGTGTTAGGCAATATTAATGGAGTAAATCATTGTCAAAAATAAAAACAGGTGAATTAAATTTAAAGGATCGACTCGTTGCCATCAATCGGGTGGCGAAAGTCGTCAAGGGCGGAAGACGGTTCAGCTTCAGCGCCATCGTTGTAGTAGGGGATGGTGAAGGACATGTCGGTCTCGGACTCGGGAAAGCAAACGAAGTTCAGGATGCCATCTCCAAAGGGATCGATGACGCAAAGAAGAATGTGGTAAAAGTTACCATTCTCCACGGAACCATTCCGCATTCCATTATCGGAAAATACGGTGCATCCCGGGTTCTTCTGAAACCTGCCTCGCCGGGTACCGGACTGATCGCGGGGGGCGGCATACGGGCAGTCCTTGAATCGGCAGGCGTCAAAGATGTCCTGACAAAGTCGCTTGGCTCCTCAAACCCTCATAATGTCGTTAAAGCAACGATTCAGGCGCTGCTGAACTTAACCGACGCCAGAACCATGGCTTCGCGCAGGAGCATGTCTATGCAGGAGCTCTTCGGTATAGAATCTTCCACCACAGAAATGTAACAGAGAGAATATGTCAGAAACGAAATTGAAAATTACACAGGTCGTCAGTCAGATACATACATTGAAGAAGCATAAAGCGACGATCAAAGCGCTCGGATTAGGCAGACCGAATTATTCGGTCATTAAAAAAGACACGCCCCAGATACGCGGAATGCTTAATTCGGTAAGGCATCTAGTAAAAGTTGAAGAGGTGAAATAATAATCATGGCACCAGTAACGTTAAGCAGTTTACGCTATGCGAAAGGATCGCGCAGACGGATCAAGCGGATCGGACGCGGTCAGGGATCGGGGCACGGCGGGACCTCTACACGCGGTCACAAGGGTGAGGGAGCCCGGGCCGGTACACATTACAGAGCGTGGTTTGAGGGTGGTCAGATGCCGCTCATCCGGAGAGTACCGAAATTCGGATTTCATAATCCTTTCAGAAAAGAGTACCAGGTCGTAAACGTCGGGACAATCGGTCTATTGATCGAAAAGGGTAAACTCTCCGAAGGGAAGGTCAATCCTGAAATTCTGTACACTCTCGGGGCGATATCGAAAAAAAAGGTACCTGTTAAGATTTTAGGCAACGGTGACGTCAAAGTAAAAATAGAAGTCACTGCACATTCGTTCAGTCAATCGGCGTTGCGTAAGATTGAAAATGCCGGCGGGAAAGTAATCACAATATCTCGGTCAACCACGTAAGGCAGAATGGCAAAGCTTAGCGAAAGTTTTCGGAATATATTTAAAATACATGAACTGCGCCAGCGAATTCTCTTCACCGCTGGAATACTGATCGTAGTCAGGTTCGGATCGCACATCACCCTTCCCGGAGTCGATGCGAGAGTTCTGTCCGAAGTTATACGGAACCAGGCTTCGAATACGCTATTCGGTTTGTATGACCTCTTCGTCGGAGGCGCCTTCAGCAACGCGGCTATTCTTGCACTCGGCATCATGCCATACATCAGCTCTTCGATCATCATTCAGCTTTTAGGGGCGGTCATTCCTTACTTCCAGAAACTTACGAAGGAAGGCGAGGAGGGGCGCAAGAAAATCACGCAGCTCACAAGGTACGGAACTGTCCTTATCTCCATGCTGCAGGCGTGGGGTGTCAGCGTTCAGCTTATGAGCCTCAATGCAGGCGGACTCTCAATAATACCGCAGGCAGTTCAGGGGGTCTACTGGCAATTTTCGACAATGGTTGTTCTTACGGCAGGTACTCTATTTCTCATGTGGCTTGGCGAACAGATTACGGAGAGAGGAATCGGAAACGGTATTTCCCTTATAATTTTTATCGGGATCATTGCCCGTTTTCCCAATGCATTACTGGATGAGTACCAGCTGGTCAGTTCGGGCGCCCGCGGTCTGATCATTGAACTTATCATTCTCGCTTTCATGGCTCTTATAGTTGCGGGTGTCGTTGCCGTCACGCAAGCAACGCGAAGAATTCCCGTGCAGTATGCGAAGAGGGTTGTCGGACGGAAAATCTACGGCGGCGTTACACAGTATATACCCATGCGCGTAAATACCGCGGGCGTCATGCCTATCATTTTCGCACAGGCAATCATGTTTATTCCGAATACGATTCTGACGTTTTTCCCGGAAAGTGAATTTCTACAGACGGTTGCGGGGTATTTCAACTATACATCGATAACATACTCCTTCGTCTATGCATTGATGATCATCTTTTTTACTTATTTCTACACGGCTGTTGCATTTAACCCGAAAGATGTCGCCGAAAATATGCAGAAGCAGGGCGGCTTCATTCCGGGGATAAGGCCGGGGAAAAATACATCGGATTTTATCGATAATATACTGACGAAGATCACTCTCCCGGGTTCAATATTCCTGGCGATCGTTGCGATCCTGCCTGCGTTCATGATCCGAATGGGGGTGACTTCCAATTTTGCAAGTTTCTTCGGCGGCACCAGCTTGCTGATCGTTGTTGGCGTGGGCCTCGATACACTACAGCAGATTGAATCCCATCTGCTAATGCGTCACTACGACGGATTCATGAAGAGCGGGAAACTGAAAGGCCGCCGGCTCTGATTCCTGAGAATGGCCAAAGCGATTATCAAGAGAACTGAAGAGATTCAGTATATAAGAGAAAGTTGCCGGATCGTTGCTCATGTACTGCGGTTACTGCGTGAAATGGTCCGGCCCGGAATACCGACAAAGGACCTGGATGTTTTCGCCGAAGAGTTCATCCGGTCACAGAACGGTGAGCCGGCATTCAAGGGATACGGTTCGGATAAGAGTAACCTGTTCCCTGCAAGTTTGTGTATTTCGATAGACGATCAGGTCGTCCACGGCATTCCCGATAATCGCATTTTGCGTGAGGGTGAAATAGTTTCGATTGATGTTGGAGTGAAAAAAAGTGGTTTCTACGGCGACGGTGCATGCACCTTTCCGGTCGGCACCGTAAGTGATGAAAAGTCGAAGCTTCTTCGCGTGACCGAGGAATCGCTACACAAAGGTATTGAACACGCGCATGCAGGAAATCACATCCACGACATCTCTGCAGCAATCCAGCAGCATGTGGAAGCGGAAGGGTTTTCAGTTGTAAGAGATCTCGTGGGCCACGGCATAGGCCGCAATCTGCACGAGGAACCACCTATCCCGAACTTTGGTGAACGGGGTACCGGACTCCTCCTTCAAGCAGGAATGACCCTCGCAATCGAACCGATGATCAATGCGGGGACATTTCGTGTGAAAGTTGATGCAGACGGGTGGACAGTCAGGACAGCGGACGGAAAACCCTCTGCCCATTTTGAACATACAGTATTGATTTCAGATAATGAACCGGAAATACTCACAAGATAACAGGTGCGATGGCTAAGCAAGGGCCGATAACAATGGATGGTGTCATCACCGATACCCTGCCTAATGCTATGTTCCGCGTAAAGTTGGACAACGGACATGATATTCTTGCCGTTATTTCCGGAAAAATGCGGATGCACTACATTAAAATACTGGTCGGAGATAAAGTGACCATCGAGATGTCACCGTACGACCTGACTAAAGGGCGTATCACGTATCGGTATAAGTAAGGGGAAAGTTTATGAAGGTACGATCATCAGTAAAACGTTTGTGCGAAAATTGTAAAATCGTCCGGCGGAAAGGCGTGTTACGCGTCATCTGCAAGAATCCGAAGCATAAGCAGCGACAAGGATAACAGCCTGTCGGCAACAGAAGAATATTTGAAAGGGTAAAGTAGAGTGGCTCGTATAGCAGGTATTGATTTACCGAAGACAAAGAGGTCAGAAATCGGACTTACCTATATTTATGGTATAGGTAGGACGAGTGCGCAGAAGATTCTCGATGCCGCAGGGATCAGTTACGATAAACGTGTCAGCGAGCTGACAGACGATGAAGTAGCCAAGATTCGTTCGATCATCACTTCAGATTATAAAATCGAGGGTTCCTGCCGCGCGGAAACCCAGATGAATATCAAGCGTCTCATGGACATAAACTGTTATCGGGGATTGCGGCACCGGAAGGGACTCCCCGTCCGCGGGCAGAGAACCCGGACGAACGCAAGGAGCAGGAAAGGAAAGCGGAAGACGGTGGCAGGCAAGAAGAAGGCGATCGCGAAGAAGTAATCATCAAATGAGAAAGTGAAATCAGCATGGCAAAGCCAAGTACAACTGCCGCCCCGACGGCTGTAGTAAAAAAGAAAAAGAAGATTCAGGTTGATGTTACGGGGAAAGTTTTTATGAAAGCAACATTCAACAACGTTATCGTGACAATCACAGATGTCTACGGAAATGTTATCAGCTGGTCTTCCGCAGGACGAAACGGATTCAAGGGTTCGCGGAAGAACACGCCGTTTGCCGCTCAGGTAACAGCGGAAGCCGCGGCAAAGGAAGCGTATGATCTGGGCTTACGGAAGGTGGAAGTGTATGTAAAGGGTCCGGGATCGGGCCGCGAGGCAGGGATCAGGTCACTGCAGACTTCCGGTCTGGAGATTCTGAGTATCCGTGACATCACGCCGATTCCGCACAACGGCTGCCGTCCGCCGAAGAGACGTCGCGTGTAACAAAGTATTTCATGTATTTCATGTAAGGAATTTATGGGTCGTTATCTTGATGCAAGTTGCCGACTGTGTCGGCGGGAAAGACAGAAATTATTTCTCAAAGGTACAAAGTGCTTCACCGAAAAGTGTCCGGTTGAAAGGCGCGCATATCCACCTGGCGAGCACGGACAAAGCAGGCGCCAGAAGATATCGGAATACGGCGTACAGCTCAGAGAAAAGCAGAAGATCCGGCGCATGTATGGTCTTCAGGAAATTCAATTTCACAACTACTTTGAGAAGGCTCTATCACAGCCGGGTCGAACAGGTGAAAACTTGGTAAAACTACTCGAACGTCGTTTCGATAATGTCGTTTACCGACTGGGATTTGCTCCCTCCCGGAAATCCGGGCGTCAGCTTATTCTACATAGACATTTCACAGTTAACAACACCGTGGTTAATATTCCGTCATTTCAGCTGAAGTCCGGCGATGTCATCCACGTTATTGATAAGAGCAAGAAACTCGAAATCATCCACTCCTCGATGAAGAGGATGAAGGATAATGCGATGTTGTCATGGTTGAGTCTTGATAAAGCTACGATGTCGGGGACCTTTCTGACCGTCCCTGAACGCGCAGATGTTCCTCTCAACGCCAATGAACAGTTAGTAGTTGAACTCTATTCGAAGTAAGTAAAAGTATAATCCCGAAATTCGTTCGTGTATAATCATTTACGAAATGAACCTTAGGGGAGAAAACGGAATATGACTCTGACAAATTTTCAAATGCCTGAAAAAGTACAACTCGATGAAGCGAGTTACACCAATACATCCGGAAGATTTATACTCCAGCCCCTGGAAAAGGGGTATGGTGTTACGATCGGAAATGCTTTCCGGCGTGTACTCCTTTCATCGCTGAACGGTACGGCATTCACGGCGGTTCGTATTGAGGGAGTTCTCCACGAATTTTCCACCATAACCGGTGTTGTTGAGGATGTTTCCGAAATCATTCTGAACATAAAATCTGTCAGGATGAAACTGATCAACAAGAAAATGAACAAGGTTGTCGTGGATGTGAAAGGACCGATTAAATTCACGGCAGGGGATATCCAGAAAGCGAATCCGGAAATCGAAATCCTCAATCCGAATCAGCATATTGCCACAGTCAACGCCGGAGCCGGTTTTGAGATTGAACTCCGGGTTGGCCGCGGGAAAGGATATGTAACGGCTGAAGAAAATAAAATGGTCGATCAAGCCGTCGATATGATATCCATCGATTCTATTTTCACACCGATCAAGGTGGTCCGTTATACTGTGGAACCGACGCGCGTCGGTCAGCAGACCGATTTCGAAAAATTGATGCTTGAAATTGAGACAGATGGCTCAATTGCACCGGACGACGCCCTCGCACAGGCGGCAGTTATTCTCAGGGACCACATACAGTTATTTCTGAGTTTCAACATCGAGGCGGAGGCACACGAAGAATTGTATGAGAAGGATTCGGAATTCGAGCGGATACGCAAGATCCTGCAGATGTCCGTAGATGAACTCGAGCTCTCCGTCCGTTCGCATAATTGCCTCAAAGCAGCTAACATCAAAACCATCGCAGACCTCGTCAGACGGGATGAACCGGAGCTGCTTAAGTTCCGGAACTTCGGACGCAAATCTCTGGCAGAATTAACAGAGATTATCGAGCAGTTTGGATTAAAATTCGGTATGGACGTCGATCG
>CAYGXH010000074.1:0-10086 GCA_964353675.1 uncultured Chlorobiaceae bacterium | reverse complement strand
AAATAATCAAGAAACCACAACAGTAGGCACGCACGAATGATGCAAGTATCCGAAATCGCAGATATACTGTCATGTGAGATTTTCACGGGGCAAGAACTGTCTAAGAACACCATATACTACGGTTGTGCATCCGATCTCATGAGCGATGTTCTGGCTTTCTCACAGTCTGGCGCCCTCCTGCTTACCGGACTGGCGACCGTCCAGACGATTCAGACCGCAGACATCGCGGACATAAAGGCGGTCGTCCTGGTACGGGGCAAGAAACCTGATGCCGACGTTATTACCCTAGCAATGGAAAAAGGGATACCGCTCCTCGGCACCGAGTACTCAATGTACGAAGCATGCGGGCTTCTATACGGTAGAGGACTAAAATCCACTATGGTGTACAAAGAAAACGACAAAAAGCATGCATAACGCGTTCACGCATACGTACAAGATTCAGGGTGGAAACATTTACAATGCAGGAAAAGCATCAACGGAAATAAAAGCTATCCTGAAACAGCTCGGGATAGATACTGCGATCATCAGACGAGTTGCAATCGCCGCATACGAAGCGGAAATGAATGTCGTTATGTATGCAAGAGGTGCTGTCCTGACATTCGAGGTGACTCCGACAATCATTAAGATCATCGTTGACGACGAAGGACCCGGCATTCCTAACATCGATCTCGCAATGCGCGAAGGATACTCAACGGCAACACCCGAAATGCGCGAGATGGGATTCGGCGCTGGCATGGGTCTTCCGAACATAAAAAAAAACGCCGACAACTTCAAAATTGATTCTGTGGTAGGTAAAGGCACAAAACTTCTTATTGAGATTTACATAAACTGAACTATGGAGAAGAATACACGATCAATAAAAATCATTGATGAGCTCTGCGACGGGCACATGACATGTATGCGTGTGTGTCCGACGCAGGCAATTCGCGTGAAGCAGAAAAAGGCGATTCTGCTTGAAGATCGGTGTATCGACTGTGGCGAGTGCGTCCGCGTCTGCCCCACAAGTGCAATTGTCGCACTCACCAGCTCATTTAAAGATTTTTCAAAATTCAAATACACGGTGGCGCTCCCCTCACCGGCGCTGTACTCGCAGTTCGGGAAAAATGCAACTCCCGCAAGTATCCTCCACGCATTGACGAAAATCGGTTTCGACTATTCATACGATGTAGCGTGTGCTTCGGAGGCGGTCAGTATTGCCATCCAGGAATACCTCGACAGGTGTTCTTCTCCCAGGCCTCTCATTTCCGCATTCTGTCCCGCCATCGTACGGTTGGTTCAGATACGGTATCCGAACCTGCTCGACAACATTATTCCCATCGAATCACCGATGGAAATTGCAGCACGCGAAGTAAAAAACATTAAAATGAAGGAATTGGGACTCAAGGCAAGCGAAATAGGGGTAATTTATATCACTCCTTGCCCGGCAAAGATGCTCTCGATAAAAAATCCCTTAAGGAAAAAACATTCGTTTATTGATGGAGCAATCGCGATTGCCGATATATATAACACTCTTCTGCAGGCGTTATCGCAGGCAAACGGAACCGGCACACGGGAAGATGTCAGGGGCCTTGGTCTGGGGTGGCCTATCGTTGGCGGACAGGTCGGAAGCCTCAAAGCAGAAGATTGTCTGGCTGTTGGCGGCCTTACCGATGTTATTCGCATCTTCGAAGATATAGAAAACGATAAAATGAAGGATATACAGTATATCGAAGTTCATTCGTGCCCTACTGCATGCGTCGGCGGTTCGCTGTCGGTTGAAAATCCCTACATTGCACGCGGTCGTGTTCTGCGCATGGTCAGCACATATGGTTCCGAACCATGTCAGGATCGCGAGAAGATCCGTGCCCTCTACCAGAAGAACTTCTTTTCCCTCCCGGGGAAAATTGCTCCGCACCCGGTCGAACCTCTCGACAAGGATATTGCAGTTGCCATAGAAAAGATGCAGGAGAAGCAGGATACATACGATAAACTGCCTAAAATCGATTGCGGTGTCTGCGGCTCGCCGACCTGCATGTCGTTCGCCGAGGATGTGGTCATCGGAAGGTCTTCCTTCGACGATTGTATCTTCGTTTCCATGAAAAGATTTGAACAACTTTCGAGCACCCTCCTCGAAACGGTACTAAAACATAGTCAAAAACTAGAGGGAAACGTGGAGTCTGAAAAATGATAAAGCTCCGTGAAATCGTAGAGAAACTAAAACTGCGGGTACTCAGCGGTGAAGAGAAGCTCGACGCGAATGTGACCGGCGGTTACGCTAGCGACCTTCTAAGTAACGTGATAGCGAACAGCAAAACGGGCGACATTTGGGTGACTATGCAGAGTCATGCGAATATTGTCGCTGTCGCTGTATTGAAGGAACTCTCTGCTATCCTGGTGACACAGGGGAGAGAACCGGATCAGGAAACGCTCAAGAAAGCTGCCGAAGAGCACGTGCCGATTCTAGTGAGTCCGCATTCGTCGTTCCAGATCATCGGCAAACTCCATGAGCTGGGCATCAGCTCGATGACGTAATGCTTAGAATTTTTAGGGCAGACTTGCATGTTCACACATGCCTCTCGCCCTGTGGCGATATTTCGATGTCTCCGAGGAAAATCGTTCGCCGCGCTCTGGAAAAGAATATAGACATTATTGCGATCAACGATCATAATTCCGCGGAGAACACGCAGGCAGTAATTCGAGCTGCAGAGGGATCACCCCTCACCGTTCTGCCCGGTATGGAAGTGTGTACACGAGAAGAAATTCATGTTATCGCGCTCTTTGAAAATGTGCAATCAGCGTCAGAACTGGAACAAATCGTCGATGACTGCCTTCATGGTGAAAACGACGCCGAAACCTTTGGTTTACAGGTCGTCGCAAACGAAGAGGACGAAGTTGTCAGTTTCAACAGCAAATTACTGATCGGTGCGGCTGATCTCTCCGTCGATACGGTGGTCGATACTATACACCGCCTTGGCGGGATCGCAATTGCTTCGCACATCGACCGGCCAAGTTACAGCGTCATCGGACAGCTGGGTTTCATTCCCGACAACCTCACATTCGACGCGCTGGAAATTTCAACCGGCATGACGATTGAGAGTGCTCGAGCCCGCTACCCGGAATATTCCGGTTACGTGTTCGTACAGAATTCTGATGCGCATGTCTTAGATGATATCGGAAAGAGCACAACGCAATTGATGCTGGAACAGCCGTCTTTCGGCGAGATAAAAAAAGCATTACGAAAACAAGAAGGACGGACCGTTCTGCCGTAAACGATGGAAGACCTTTCGCTTCACATATTAGACATTGCGGAGAATTCCCTCCGCGCAGGGTCAACATGCGTCGAAATCGAAATCGATGTTGACACGACGGCAGACAGAATCACCATCACTGTTCGCGACAACGGCAAGGGGATGACAGAAGCCGAAATAAAACAGGTAATGGATCCATTTTATTCGAGTAAAACCACGCATAGAATCGGTCTCGGCATTCCGCTCCTCCACGAATCAGCGTCACAAGCGAACGGAAGTGTCCGTATCGAATCCGAACCGGGAAAAGGAACAACCGTAACCGCATGGTTTGAGCTGAGCCATATTGACCGAAGGCCGTTCGGAAAAATAACTGAAACGATAATTACGCTGATTGCAGGTTATCCGGATGTAAACTTCCGTTATACATCAACGATTGATGGCACAAAGTTTACATTCGCAACAGAGGAAATAAAGAAATCTTTACATGAAGTTCCGATTAACACCGCCGAGGTACTGAATTTCATACGTAAGACATTAATTGAACAGGAAAAAAGTTTACCATAAGAATCAAAGGAGATAAGGAATGGAATACAACGTTCAGGAAAAATCTGCCGAGATTGTCAACCGGTGGGGCGCACACCCGGAGAACATCATTGAGATGATGCATGATATCCAGAATGAATTTAACTACCTTCCAAACGATATTATACTCGAAGTGGCACGGAAAGCGAACGTTCCGCTGAGTCAGGTTTACGGTCTGGCGACTTTTTTTAACGCGTTCAGTCTCGTCCCGCGCGGCAAGCACCAGATCTGCGTCTGCCTGGGAACCGCATGCCACGCCTACGGAGCGCCGAGGATTATGAATGTTCTCGAAAAGGAACTCTCACTTAATTGCGGCGAAACAACACCCGACAGAAAATTTGGTTTAGAAGCCGTGAGGTGCGTCGGCGCATGCGGTATTGCGCCGGTTGTTATCATAGGAAAAGACCTGTACGGGAAAGTAACCGTCCAGGGTACAACGAAACTCCTGAAGAAGTATCAGTGACCAGCACTACATAAAGGATTACAGCCATGGGAAAACTAAAGATTGAAGATTTGGAAAAGATTGCAGAACAAACACGCAGGAAAATGACGGTGCGAGAGGGCACTGGAAAGGCAAAAATCACCGTTCACATGGGAACCTGCGGAATTGCGTCGGGTGCGCGTAACATCATGAGCGCGTTCCTGAAAGAAATCGAGGTGCACAATGTTCATGATGTAATCATTACGAGCACAGGCTGTGCAGGTCTCTGCAGTAAAGAACCGATGGCAACCGTCGAACTGTCCGGACAGGCTCCTGTGAAATACATCGATTTAACGGAAGCAAAGGTGAAGAAAATTTTTGAAGAGCATGTCATTAAGGGAAAATTTGTACCCGAATTCGCATACGCCATCGGCAGCGAAAGAATTCTATAACCTCTCGTGGATAAGGAGAACAGGATGAAGACTCATCGTATACAGATCATGGTTTGTACCGGAACCGGTTGTGTTTCAAACCATGCATTTGAAATCAAAGAGGCTCTTGAGAAGGAGATAGCCAAACACAAACTCGATGCAGAAGCATACATAGCGACAACGGGATGTAACGGATTCTGCGGAGCAGGTCCTATTGCTGTGGTTCAACCTGACGGCATTTTCTACCAGCTCCTGAAGGTGTCCGACATCCCACTCCTTGTTGAGGAACATTTGCTCAAAGGTCGGCCGGTAAAAAAGCTGATGTACACGATGCCGCTGGAAAAAACAACCATCCCGAAGATGTCGGAGATTCCATTTTTCGCCGATCAGACACTCATAGCGCTAAGGAATCGGGGATTGATCGATCCGGAGGTTATCGACGATTACATCGCTCGCGGAGGATATAAGGCGCTTGCTAAGGTGCTCACGTCTATGACACCGGACCAAGTACTCCAGGAAATAAAGACATCGGGTTTGCGGGGACGCGGCGGCGGCGGTTTCCCCACCGGTGTAAAGTGGGAAGCATGCAAGCGTTCACAAGGCGAGACGAAGTACGTGATCTGCAACGCAGACGAGGGCGATCCCGGTGCATTTATGGACCGCAGTATCATCGAAGGAGATCCGCACTCCGTCATTGAAGGAATGCTAATCGGAGCATACACAATCGGAAAGGCAACGCAGGGCTATATATACGTCAGGATGCAATATCCGCTCGCGATTCACCGCTTCGAGGTTGCCATCAAACAGGCACGTGAATATGGGCTTCTTGGAAAAAATATTTTCGATAAAAATTTCGATTTTGATCTTGAAATACGCAGAGGCGCCGGCGCATTTGTTTGCGGCGAATCCACAGCACTGATGGCATCCATAGAAGGACGGGTCGGTGAACCGCGTGCAAAATACATACACACAGTAGAAAAAGGACTTTGGGATTGCCCCACATGCCTGAACAATGTTGAAACGTGGGCAAATGTACCGCAGATCATCCTCAGAGGCGCAAAGTGGTTCTCAAGTATCGGCACCGGGGATGTGTCGGTCGATCCGTGGGGTGGCAGTAAAGGGACAAAAGTGTTCTCACTCACGGGGAAGGTTAACAACACGGGTCTCGTTGAAGTACCAATGGGTATCACACTACGCGACATCATTTTCAAGATCGGCGGAGGGATCAAAGATGGTAAAGAACTCAAGGCTGTACAGACGGGCGGACCGTCCGGTGGATTCATACCCGAAAATCTCATTGATCTGCCGGTAGATTACGAAGAACTGACAAAAGTCGGTTCAATGATGGGATCCGGAGGCATGCTCGTCATAGATGATGAGAACTGCATCGTCGATATGGCAAAATATTTCCTCAGTTTCACGCAGGACGAATCGTGTGGGAAGTGCGTTCCATGCCGCGAAGGAACGAAGAGGATGCTTGATATACTTGAAAAAATCACGATGGGCAACGGAACCAATGAGGATCTGGTACTGCTTGAGGAGCTTTCAGCAATGGTGGTTGAATCCTCCCTCTGTGCACTGGGGGGTTCAGCTCCCAATCCGGTCTTAACAAGTCTGAAATATTTCCGCGAAGAGTACGAAGCTCACGTCAAGAATAGAAAATGCCCTGCACACGTCTGCAAGGCACTCATCAAATATACTATTAAGGAAGACATCTGTATCAGCGTCGGTCACGGCTGCGACGTGTGTCGGAAGCAGTGTGTCGATAATGCAATCGTCGGCGAGAAGAATCAGGCACACCACATCGATCCCACAAAATGCGGGAAGTGCGGCATTTGCTACGATATCTGTAAATTTGATGCTATCCAAGTTGAATAAAAGTCAGGAGCAACCATGGTTACGATAAAAATCGACTCAACTGAAGTTCAAGTACCCGAAGATACCTCGATTCTCCAGGCAGCAGAGAGGGCTGGCGTGTGGATACCAACGATGTGTCACTCTGACCTCTTCGAACCGTATGGTGTGTGCCGCCTCTGCAGCGTCGAAGTGGTCAGGGGGAAGAGGAGCCGTCTTGTTACTGCCTGCAACTATCCGGTTCGCGATGGAATTACAGTTCTGACCAATTCGGAAAAGGTAAAGTGGATACGTAAAGTCATAATGGAACTTATGCTCTCTCGCTGGCCCAATGTAAAGGTTGTGAAGGAAATGGCGGAACGCCTGGGGATATCAAAACCACGTTTTGAAAGTCTTGAAAAAGATGAAGCGGAAGATGCCTGCATACTGTGCGGAATGTGTGTTAACGTATGCAGGGAACTCGTGAAGGCAAGTGTACTCGGTTTCAAGAGCCGCGGCATCAAGAGAGAAGTTGTTCTCCCCTTCAACGAGAAATCAGACGCATGTATAGTATGCGGCGCCTGCGCTCATGTATGTCCGACGGGCCACATCAAGATGATCGTTGAAGATTACAAAGGAAAGATACCCGAATTCACTTTGGGCGCAAAAACACCAATTTACGTTTCTACTTTGCAGGCCGTTCCCCGTGTTCCGGTAATCGACACTGAATCTTGTATTTACTTTCAGACAAGCGGCTGTGAAATATGTTCGAAAGTATGTGAACCGCACGCTGTAAACTACAAAATGCAGGATGAAATCGCTGAAATTGATGTCGGGCAAGTTCTCCTTACAACCGGATTTGATATTTTTCAGGCAGAGAAAATGGCTCAGTTCGGATATGGAAAACTAGATAACGTTTATTCATCTCTCGAATTCGAATCAATCCTCAATTCTACAGGCCCGACCGGCGGTAAGGTTGTCATGAAAAACGGTAAGGAGCCTCGTTCCGTCGGAATATTACATTGCATAGGTTCCAGAGATGTCGAACACCATCCGTACTGTTCACGCGTATGCTGCATGTACGCATTGAAATTTGCCCACCTCGTCCACGATAGGACACAGGCGGCAATTTACCAGTTCTACATCGACATGCGCGCCTTCGGAAAGGGATATGAGGAATTTTACAGCCGTCTCCTCGATGAGGGTATAACCATGATCCGCGGTAAAGCCGCCGAAATCGTCGAGTCAAGACCGCAAAGCAACGGAGATGGATCTCTCCTCATACGGTGTGAGGATACTCTCATTGGAAAATTCCGTGAAGTTCCCGTCGATATGGTAATCCTGTGCAATGCAATAGAACCGCGGAGAGACACAGAAGCCATCAGACGACTCTTCTCCATCAGTAAGAGTCCGGACGGATTCTTCCTCGAACGGCATCCAAAACTTGATCCTACATCAACAATGAGCGACGGTATCTATATCGCCGGTTGCGCGCAAGGACCAAAAGATATTCCGGATACCGTGGCGCAGGCGAGTTCTGCGGCCGCACGCATTCTCTCCTTCATCTCCAAGGGAGAGGTCGAAATAGATCCCGTGCGCGCCTCAATCGATGAAAAATACTGTTCCGGATGCAGGATTTGCAACAGCCTGTGTCCATATACTGCCATCAACTTCATCGAAGAGAAAAAGATATCTGAGGTGAACGAAGTGCTGTGCAAGGGATGCGGAACATGCGTTGCAGCATGCCCCGCATCGGCAATCACCGGTAAAGGATTCTCAGATGTCCAGATTATTGCAGAACTTGAAGGCTTGTTGGAAATATAGATTTTTAATGCATTCACCAAATTCCATACGGAGTAGCTACCATGGCTTTTGAACCACGAATCGTCGCATTTTTATGCAATTGGTGTACGTATACAGGCGCAGACCTCGCCGGCGTTTCACGATTAAAGTCTCCCGCGAACATCCGCGTTATCCGTACGATGTGCAGCGGTCGGGTCGATCCGACATTTATCATGAAGGCATTTGAGCTCGGCGCCGACGGAGTGCTCGTCGGAGGGTGCCACCCCGGCGATTGTCACTACAGCGAAGGGAACTATAAAACTCTCCGACGCATCCATATGCTCAAACCTATGCTTCAATCATTCGGTATCGATAACGGCAGGGTCCGCCTCGAATGGATCTCGGCCGCAGAAGGCGATAAGTTCCAGGCAGTAACCACCGAGTTTACAGAAACAATTCGCTCCCTCGGTCCGCTCAACTGGAAACAGCGCATTGCCAAATCCACGCATGAAGGACACGCGGTGACTGCGTAAGGGAAGTAAGTGTTTACTTGTAAACGAACAAAAAGGATTTCATCATGGCAAAACCAAAATTAGCATTATACTGGGCTTCAAGCTGCGGCGGATGTGAAATTGCCGTCCTCGATATACATGAGAAAATTCTCGACGTTGCGAATACGTTCGACATCGTGTTCTGGCCCTGTGCAATGGATTTTAAATACGATGATGTGCGCAGGATGGAAGATAAGAGTATCGATATTTGTCTTTTCAACGGTGCTATTCGAAACTCTGAGAATGAAGAACTTGCACAACTCCTCCGCGCGAAAGCAAAGGTCCTTGTGGCATTTGGGTCGTGTGCACAAGAAGGGTGCATTCCGGGACTCGCAAACCTCACAACAAAAGAGGATATCCTCCGATGGGTGTACAAAGACTCCCCCTCAACTATTCCCGCAGAAGGGACAGGGTATCCTCAGACTCATACGAAAATGCCTGAAGGTGAAATTGAAATCCCGGAGATGTGGGAAACCGTTAAAACACTCGACCAGGTTGTCGATGTGGACTACTACGTACCCGGCTGTCCGCCACAACCATTCCAGATATGGAATGTTATAGAGTACATTATCAGCGGTAAACCTTTACCGCCCAAGGGAGCAATTCTCGGAGCAGGCGATAAAACATGCTGCGACGAGTGCCCGCGCGAACGGAAAGAAAAGAAACTCAAGAAATTCTATCGCCCGTATGAAATTGAGCCTAATCCTAATGAATGCCTGCTCGATCAGGGGATTATCTGCCTTGGTCCCGCCACCCGGAGCGGCTGCGATGCCCTCTGCGTTAAGGCAAATGTACCCTGTCGGGGTTGCTATGGTCTGCCGCCCAATGTGATCGATCAGGGTGCAAAGATGATCAGTGCGATCAGTTCGGTAATCGACTCCCAGGATCCAAAAGAGATCGACGAAATTATCGGTCAGATCGCAGATCCCATCGGGACATTCTACAGATTTTCCCTAGCACATTCTATATTAAAGAGGATTGAAAAACTATGAAACAGATAAAAATTGATCCGATAACACGACTAGAAGGTCACGGAAAAATTGACATTTTTTTGAACGATGACGGAGAAGTTGCCAATACCTACTTTCAAATTCCCGAGCTGCGGGGGTTTGAGCAGTTCAGCGTCGGAAGACCGGCTGAGGAAATGCCACGGATAACAACACGCATATGCGGCGTTTGCCCTGAAGCACATCACATGGCCGCTGCAAAAGCCTGTGACGCTTTATGGCACGTCGAAATTCCGCCGACAGCAAAAAAAC
>CAYGXH010000073.1:0-10089 GCA_964353675.1 uncultured Chlorobiaceae bacterium | reverse complement strand
GAAGTATTTCTTCCGTGTTGCTTTCAGATGCCCCTTGTTTTTTTTCTCCTTCAACCTCTTCTCTATCGCGCCGACAGGTGTTTTCGTTGCACGTCGCTTCCTGCGTATCCGTAGCGCAGATTGCAGAAGTGTAACGAATCTTTTCTTAGTGATCTCCCGGTTTTTCCACTGACTGCGCGATTCCTGCGAGATAATTCGAAGCATTCCGTCCGCATCAATATGTGATTTGAGATTCTTAAGGATAAGATCCCGCTGATGCTCCAACAGACTCTGTGAGTTTATAATATCAAACAGTAACTCTACTTTTGTCTCGACTTTATTTACGTTCTGCCCGCCCTTACCGCCGCTCCGTGAGTACCTGAAGCGTAACTCGGAAAGCGGAATAATCAAAGCGTGCTGTATTCTGAGGTGCCCCGTCATGGTAGAACGTACGAAATCGGCGCGACTTTTGCACTACGGCCATCGGCCTAATTGCATTTACAGGTATTCTTTGTTATGTTTCCTTTTACCGCGAGCAAGCGGTTAACCCTTACTGTCATAGCGGAACAACTAATCCGGCAATTACCGGTTTAAAGTACTCCTATACGTGTCGGTAAGGGTGTGGTGTATTTATTCGATCAGAAAGTCTTTTTATTTATGTATCAATGGAAGTAATTTCTAGAAATATAGCACAGTCAGAACAAACCACTCAATTGCTGTCCCGGCTGAAAAGTCTCCCTGCCGGAGGAATTCTTCCTCTCAGACGGGCCGCCGGCTCACTCCTTGCTTTCATATGCGCGGAGATTTTCAGAGATCTGCAAAAACAGGTTGTCTTGATCGCATCCGACAGAGAAAGGGCTGAAACACTGCGTGATGACTGCGCACTCCTCATCGGTGAACCGGACGTTCTTTACTTTGGTGCAAAACCAATCCATGATGCAGAAATTGTTGATATGACTTCGTCGATTGGACAGATAGAAACTTTAAAAACACTTACACTCCGTAAAAACCTTCTGGTAGTCGCGTCCCCGGAATCAATAATTGAAAAAGTACCAACACCCGACCAGTTCACGGAGAACATTATTGAGATCAAATTACACAGTGATCTTGATTTCCCTAAACTCCTCGTCCGGCTCGAAGGAATGGGATTTGAGCGAAAAAGTTTTGTGGAAACATACGGCGACTTTGCCGTCCGTGGTGGAATTATTGATGTATTCCCGTACATTGGGGAAAATCCCGTTCGCTGTGAATTCTGGGGCAACAAGGTTGAATCCATTCGTGAGTTCGATATTCTTTCTCAGAGATCGATACGCGAATTATCGTCAGTGAGTATTGTCCCCAACCTTGCGGCAAGCAGAACGAATAGCACGCTGACTCCGACCGCATCGCTCTTTGATTACCTGAACGAGGACGCAGTTGTTCTTTTGGATGAACCTGCACTTATTGAGCGTGAGATCGATGATATTTCTCGCGACACCGGGCCGCCTCTTCTTACCTACAATGAACTGTTCCACCGGGCATCTCAGCTGCGGATGCTTATCAGTTCAAGTCTGACCGTGGATGGTTTATCAGTTAACGCCGGTAAAAATGAAATCGATTTTGCCTCGGTGCGGCAGTCTCCATTCCACGGCAGTATCGGACTTCTCGTTAAGCATATCGGACAGCTATCAGCAGAAAATTTCACAATATACCTCGCGAGTGATACAAAAGATGAATCCGATCGTCTTAAAGAACTAATAGATGAAGTGATCGCCAATCCAGAATCTCTCGCGGCTGTGAAGGAAGATTCAACCGGACTTCAGTTCGGCTATCTGTCAAATATAAAGCCTACATACCTCCCTCATACCGTCCACTCTGGATTTACGTTTCCATCCGCAAGACTGGCACTGCTTACAGAGCACGAAATATTCGGCCGCCTGAAACAGCGTGCCCTCATGAAGCGCAGGCGGTTCAAGGGATTTTCCGAAAAGGAACTGCGTCAACTGAAACCGGGCGATTATGTCGTTCATGTCGATCATGGCATCGGTGAATTTGCAGGCCTTACTAAAATAAAGGTAGGAAGTGTCGAACAGGTAGTAATTAAACTCTTGTTCCTTGAGAATGACATCCTCTACGTCAATCTAAACTACATCAACCGCGTTCAGAAGTATTCTTCGAACGAAGGTCATGTCCCCAAGCTTCACAGACTTGGAGGCGCCGAGTGGGAAAAGACTAAAGCGAGGGCAAAGGGGCGAATCAAGGATATCGCAAGGGATCTGATCCAGCTATACGCAAAGCGGAAGAGCGAGCAGGGCACGGCATTCTCTCCCGATACGCACTGGCAGAAAGAGCTTGAGGCGTCGTTCATGTACGAAGACACTCCCGACCAGACTTCGACGACGCAAGATATAAAACACGACATGGAAAATCCTTCACCCATGGATCGGCTGATCTGCGGTGATGTGGGATTCGGGAAAACGGAAATTGCAGTTCGTGCGGCGTTCAAAGCAGTGATGAGTGGCAAGCAGGTTGCAGTGCTCGTACCCACAACAATACTCGCACTTCAGCATTATAACACATTCCTCGACCGTCTTAACCGGTACACAACGAGGGTGGAAAACATCACGCGCTTCAAGTCGAAGAAGGAGCAGCATCGCATCGTGGAAGAGCTGATTAAAGGCTCCATCGACATAATTATCGGAACGCACCGGCTCCTCTCGAAGGATATCGTGATTAAGAATTTAGGTCTTCTTATCATTGATGAGGAGCACCGTTTCGGGGTTTCTGCAAAAGAAAAACTCCGGAAATTAAAAGCATCTGTCGATACACTTGCAATGACTGCCACGCCGATTCCGAGGACATTGCACTTTTCTCTTATCGGCGCGCGCGACCTGTCGCTTATGACAACTCCACCGCGCAACCGGTTGCCGATAGAAACCGAAATAATACCGGCCGAAGTCGGACGCAGTACACAGTGGCACATTATGCGGGAAGCGATTCTAAAGGAGCTTCACAGGAGCGGACAGGTTTACTTCGTGCATGACAGAGTTCAGAATATCGATGCAATTGCCGCGCAGGTGAAATCCCATGTGCCGGAAGCGCGAGTACACGTGGCGCACGGACAGATGAGCGGTCACCAACTGGAAAAAACGATGGTTGATTTCCTCGAGAAAAAATTCGATGTCTTGGTGTGCACTAAAATTATAGAATCCGGTCTGGATATTCCAAATGTCAATACAATTATCATTAATCGGGCAGACAGGTTTGGTCTCGCGGAATTGTATCAGCTGAGGGGTCGTGTGGGGAGGACTAACGTGCAGGCATATGCCTATTTCCTCGTACCGCCGCTTAATGTTTTACCGAGACCGACGTTGCGCCGCCTCCAGGCAATTGAAGAGTTTACGGAGCTTGGCTCCGGATTCAATCTTGCCATGCGGGACCTCGAAATCCGCGGCGCCGGCAACCTTCTCGGCGCAGAACAGTCGGGCTTCATACTGGAAATGGGTTTCGAAATGTATGAAAGAATCGTCAGAGAATCAGTCGAAGAGTTGAAACGGGAAGAATTCAGAGAATTTGTGGAAGATGGTCGTTTGTCTTCAGGTGGAATTGAATTAAAAACTGAAACAACAATTGAAGCGGATGTTGAAGCTCTCATTCCCGATTTCTATATTGAATCGGATTCAGAGCGGCTCGATATCTATCGCCGATTGTATAGCACGGTAAACGAAGATGATGTCGGATTGATGCGGGAAGAGCTCCGTGACCGGTTCGGAGAGTATCCTGAAGAGGTTGAGAATCTTCTTCAGCTCGTTGAGGTGCGAATCTGTGCATCGCAGGCTCGTTTCCATAAAATTACGCTCAAGAACCGGACGCTCTTGATCACATTACCGCCGGAAACGGATGAACAATTCTATGGCAAATCTGGCGATGCGGATTCCCCGTTTCAGAAAATGATAGGAAAGATAAGTAGCGGTGATATAAAAAATGTATACCTGAAACAACGCGGGAAAGAATTAATAATGCAATTTACTCAGTTTGCTGTCACTAGGCCTAAAGAATACCTGACTGAGGCGAAAAGGAAAGTTGAAGAAATATCGTTCTACCAATTACGTAAATGATGTTCTCTCTCTGTATTCATTTAATAAGAAGAATGCTTTGTTGTGATAATATACACAATTAATAAACATTTTATTTCCCTCCAAAATAGTTTTTAAATGATACGCTTGTCAGTGATGTTTTTCCTGTTGATCATTACCATGGATTCGAATAAGTTATTCGCACGGGAAGATTCTCTGGATTCATATCAGGTAAAGCTGTCACCGTGTGAAAGTCGGCCAATTATCGATGGTATCCTGAATGATTCGATCTGGTACACGGCGTCGTCTATAAGCAGCTTTACACAGCGTGAACCAAATGAAGGTGTCCCTGCGAGTGAATCAACAAAGGTCTTCATCTCTTTCGACGAAAGCAACCTGTACATTGGCATACGCTGTCATGAATCGGATCCCGGCAGGATCATCGCGAATGAGATGCGCAGGGATGCTGGTATCGAAAACGACGACCGTATTGAAATATTGCTTGATACTTTTAATGACGGACGAAACGCCTTCTTTTTTTCAACGAATCCGCTTGGTATGCAGCGTGACGGACTTGTTCGCAATGAGGGTGAAAATCTAAACTGGGACTGGGATGGAATATGGTACTGTGAAACATCTACCGATGCATCGGGATGGGCAGCCGAGATCGCCATACCGTTCCGTACGCTTCGTTTTACGGAAAACGGTGGCGGACAATGGGGAATGAATATAGGCAGATTCATCGTCCGGAATCGGGAAGAAGCATTCTGGACACCCGTTCTGCGCAACTATGGCTACCTCGGTCAATATAAAGTTTCCAGCTTCGGCCATATAACAGGTTTCCAAAACATCACACAGGGAATAGGAATCCAGGTGAAACCATATGCCGCAGCCGGCGTTGAAAAGGATCGTAACGCCGGTACAAGCACACTAAGTAACGTGGGACTTGACCTGAAGTACAGCATCACATCGAATCTGACAGCCGACCTTTCCCTGAATACAGATTTTGCACAGGTGGAAGCCGACCAGGAACAAATTAACCTCACTAGATTCGATCTCTTTTATCCAGAAAAGCGTGAGTTCTTCCTCGAAGGTGCAGGGATTTTCTGGTTTGGCGAACGTTTCTCCCCCAATTATCCTGCATCACTCCTCTTCTTCAGCAGACGGATCGGCCTTTCGGAGGGGGGAACCGTCAGCATCCCACTAATGGGCGGACTGCGTATGACGGGAAAAATCGATGCAACCGATCTCGGCATCCTGAGCGTATGGACAGACAAAAAAGACTTCCAGAGTGGCAACGGCGATGCTATGCACGTACCATTGACAAACGTCTCTGTGTTGCGTGTTCGACATCCTGTGTTCGGCCGTTCGAACATCGGGGTGATTGCTATTAATAAACAGGCTGAAAGGAACAACTTTAACCGAACCTATGGTGCTGACTGGAACTTCTATGTTACCGAACAGGCACAGGTGGGCGGTTTTATTGCTGGGACACGGACTTCCAACATGTCAGGAGATAACTGGGCAGGTAATATTGATTTAAACTATATGACGGATATTGTGGAACTGCAGGCACAGTATATGAAGATCGATAAGAATTTCAATCCGGAAGTTGGTTTCATGCCTCGCACCGGAATTAGGAAAATATACATAAACCCGACTGTTGCTGTCCGGCCTGGGATACTGGGAATTAGAAAAACATACCTGTTCAATGAAAATATATACTATCATAACCAGAACGGGTCGCTCCAAACACGCTATAATCTTATCGCGAGCTACACAGTCCTTAACAACGGCAGCGAGGTGTTTTTAGGTGTACCGATTCAAACCGAAGTGATTGAAGAAGACTTTTATCTGCGTGACGAGACCGCCATTCCGTCGGGAGAATACTCATTTACCCGAGTTGTAGCAGATTATTATTCAGACAGAAGCCGCGATGTATCGGGGAAGATCACTGGTAAAATTGGAAAATTTTATAACGGTACGATTAAGACTCTCGAGATCGGCATGCAGTTGAAAACGTCTTTTCACCTGAACTTCGAGGCGGAGTATCAGCATAATAGAATCCGACTCCCAATCGAGAATGGAAACTTTTCGACTAACCTTCTGATTGGAAGAATAACGTGGGGGTTAACAACGCGAATTTTCAATAAATTATTTGTCCAATGGAACGATGCAGATAAGAAAGCCAATCTTAATTTTCTATTTAACTACCGTTACCTGCCGGGCTCAGATATTTATCTTGTTTACAACGAGCAATGGGATGCCGGTACGGCACTCCGTTCCAAGAACCGGACGGTTATAGCGAAACTGACATATACGCTGAGTTATTAGTCCTCGCTGGTACTGCATCTCATTAATGTATGAATATCAGGAGGACTCAGATATCCGATGTGTATCCAGGGAACGCATAGGAAATCGCGATCCAGCATTCTCATCCATACCTGGTATCAGCGAGGCAACTCTGAATAGTAATCTCATTAACACCTCGCTTCAGCGAACTGACTCGGATCCAGCAATCTCAATAGCATCTCGCTTCAGCGAACTGGCTCAGATCCAGCGATTTCAATAACACCTCGCTTCAGCGAGGTGATTCTGCATCAGGAGAGGATGTGAAACCGTTTTAACGGTTTCATTCCTTCAACTCATTGCTACCGTGATAAGATATAACCGTCATTGTGAGTATGAATGCAAAGACATGTGTATCCTACCTTCTGTGTTTATATTATGCTTTAAGTTTGAAGCTGTTGAAACAGCTTCCCATCCTCTCCCTTGATGTGATTCACACCGATGAATCGGTGTGTTAATGATATTGATTTGTAAACGGGTTTGTGTCGCTCCTCTGGAGCTATACGCTTTTTTTAATCTTTGCTATAAACATTCCGCTCCTACGGAGCTAATTGTTTTGTTTTAATAATTGCTTTGATCAAACAATCTTATGACAATCGTTTCACCGAAGATGCTCTGATTCGGCAATCTCAATAACACCTCGCTTCAGCGAGATGACTGTCAACAGATCGAGACCACGAAACCGTTTTAACGATTTTTCTCGATAGTCCCGTAGGCTTGCCCGCCTACTTGAAATTGTGCGATGATCGGCGGGGTGTGAAATATTGGTTTATAAGAGAATCCCTAGGCTTGCCCGCCTGCTTGAATTGGTGCAATAATTGACGGGGTGTGAAATATTGGTTTATAAGAGAGTCCCGTAGGTTTACCCGCCTGATTGAACGTGTGGACTGATTGGCGGGGACGAAATGTTTATAGATTAAAGGAAAATAATCAAGCTCCTTTAGGAGCGAAACTACCACGTATTAATCTTACGGCAAATCCCTCCTTAGAAATTTCCAGTATGCAGCGCTGATTGTTATTAAAGCAAGAAGGCTCAGAAGGATTAAATTTAAGGTAGGAGCTATATTCTCAACAAGAACATCCTTCGGCGAGTAATACGTATGAAGCGAGTAGGGCAGGAGAAATCCTGCCTTATCCCATAGCTGGCCAATTACGTTCAGGAAATATGAGATAAGAGCTAATAGGAATCCGATTGTCGCAACACGCCCGGCTTCACGACCATAAACCGAAATAAGCAGTGTGATACCATACCACGCCGTATTTAACAGACAGAAATTGACAATGAGGTGTGAAAGTGAAAGTACTCTGAATGCCTGGAAATCGTATACGTATTGTCCCAGTAGAGTTCCGCCCGCGCCGAGCAAGCTTATGAATGCAAGTGAGAAAAAGGCAAATAAAACATGACCTGTTAAATACTGCCTCCGTGATATCGGCTGACTCATTACAAGCTCCATAGCGCCGCTCTCGATCTCGCCGGCAACGGTACGCGAGGCAAAAACAATCGCTACGGCAATGCCGAGCGCCAGTGTAATAGGATGGTTCCATCCGAATGCGAGTATGCCGGCTGTGCTCATCACGCCGAAAAGCTGCTGCTCAATTAGTGTGCGAAGAAAGAGAGGGAATGTTTTTGTCAGTTCACTGAAAGCGCCAACAATATCGACCGTCGAGACCATCGCACAGAAGAGATATTCGAAACCGGCAAGCAGGCAGCCGCTGACCGTGATGAATAACCAGTGTCGCGAGATTAACCGTTTCAGTATGTTATACAAGGACTCCCTCGTTTCCACTATGGTAATAAGACAAAAAAACATCTTCCAGCTCGGGCTCCGGAAAGACGATGTGTTCAACGTCTGCCTGAGCGAGTAACTTCATTAACGGATTAATATCACCGCGGATTAACAGTCGGATTTCATTTCCTACTATGTCGGAATGGACAACAGATTCCTGTTGTGCAATATTGCCGGGGACACTACCGC
Source organism: uncultured Chlorobiaceae bacterium (assembly GCA_964353675.1). Taxonomy (GTDB): domain Bacteria; phylum Bacteroidota; class Ignavibacteria; order UBA10030; family SZUA-254; genus CAYGXH01. The sequence continues at coordinate 1,730 of CAYGXH010000073.1, read as the reverse complement.
GAAAGCGGATTCGGAGTTGACGTACCATCTTGCGACGGAGATTATCTATCGACTCGACCGCAACCAGTTCGCCTGCACGCAGAATTGCCACCCGTCCGCACAAAAGCTCCACTTCTGAAAGTATATGTGATGAAAAGAATATCGTACGTCCGAGTTGTGCCCGCTCCTTGAGAAATTCACGAAGAGATTTCTGAACAAGCGGATCAAGTCCGGTTGTTGGTTCATCAAGCAGTAACAGCTTCGGATCATGCTGTATCGCAATAATGAGTCCGAGTTTCTGCTTAGTACCGTGAGAAAGAAATTTTACACGACGCAACAGGTCAGATTCATCAACGCTGAGCACCTCGAACAGTGTCTTGCGCAGAAAGGGAGGATGGTGAGGACGAAAGCCGGTAAAATAGTTAAGTAGAGCGCCGGCTGTCATGTGACCGTAGAGGTTCAGTTCGCCGGGAAGGTATCCTATATCAACTCGCGCGGAAGGGACAAAAGAACTATGTCCGAGCACTTCAATACTGCCGCCTGTAGGGTGGACGAGGCCCAGTGCGATGCGTAATGTGGTAGTTTTACCTGCACCGTTGGGACCGAGGTAACCGAATACTTCTCCTTCCTCTATTGTAAGATTAACATGGCGGAGTGCATGGGTTCTGCCGTAATCTTTACTGAGATCCTTGATAACGAGTGTATGCATACCTATCGATGAGACGGTGGGATAATGTAAAGGAAAAGAGTGGGATTATCAAAAAAAGGCCTTACTAAAATTCCTCACGCGGATGCTGTAATATTGCCCAACTAATGAACGGTAAAGATCCTTATGTGTTTACAGTGGGTGATGTCACATTGATAAAGATTACTGTGTTACGACAGATCAGCCTGCTGAATCCCTTCTATTGTCAAACACAGAATGGCGGTTATTGGGATTTATTATTTATCACCTAACCAATCTTCTCATGAAACCCCGGATTTTTTTAGAGACATCCATGGCTGCCGGGGGATCGTAATTTCCCAATACGATTACAATATTTCCGGTTTTTGCTTCATAATCTATCCCCGCGTTAATGCCCGGAGCACCGCCCGCTATCGCGATGTATCCCTCTTTAATTGGGAATGTCGGTTCGGTTGGCGGGAAATCATGCATAAGAACCCACGCTGAATATTTAGGTGACAGGATTTTACCGTTTCTAAGAGCATGAATCAGATTAAACAAATCCTCAACAGTCGAATATCCGCCGCCTGCGGAGCTCCCACGCCCGGGCGCCGAGTATATATTACTGACCCATACATTTTCTTTGTCTTCCGGGCGTGTATATCCTATAGCAAGATTCGGATCAACCGCATCCATTTCGTAGGAATCAGTATTTGTCATGTCTGCAGGTTGATAAATATTTTCGTGAACATATGTGTAATAATCTTTATCCGTAATCTGCTCGATTATTAACCCCAGAACAATATAACCTGCGTTAGAATATTGACGTTTACTACCGGGTTCAAACTGGAGGTCATTATCCTTGAAAAGGTTTAGGTAGTCACTCAGTTTACGGATATTATCTTTCGGAGTATTTGCATATTTTTCACCGAAGAAATCACCAAGTCCAGATGACATGTCGAGAAGATGGTGGATTTTTGCTTTCTTTGCCACAGATTTGTTGGGATATTCGGGAATATGTTTCACGATTGCATCATCCAGTGTAAGTTTTCCCTGTTCCGCAAGTTTAGCAATGGCTATTCTTGTA
>CAYGXH010000072.1:0-10117 GCA_964353675.1 uncultured Chlorobiaceae bacterium | reverse complement strand
CGATCACCGTCGGGGGCTGTATACTTCCGCCTGTATCGAAAATCCATCAGTGTCGTCAGCTGTTTATCGGCCCGAATGATAATACTTCCTCCGTTTCCTCCGTCGGGTCCGCCTTTGGGTATATATTTTTCCCTTCGGAAACTGACAACTCCGTTCCCTCCGTTTCCTGATTTTACGTGTATAGTTGCGTGGTCAATGAACATATGTAACGCGGAAATATTCGGAATATGGTATATGCGAAATCATCATGGGATCATGTACTGCGGTAAAACTGTTTCATAATTGTCGATGTAAACCTCTCTGCATCACCGCCATACGGATCGATGTTAAATGTTATGAAGACTTCGTCGATGACTTTCGATGCCTGCTTCCAGGTTGTGCATTGGTTCAGTGCACTGATTGCTGTGTCATATGACTGTTCATCGTCCTTGAAAATTTTCCGGATTATGCGGCGCCGTTCGGAGTCGGTGAAAATGTTTTCTGAACGAAACTTCCCCGGTATTGACGATGGAGGATTAATCTGCTCCGCTATGGGAGATTCCTCAGTTTTTACGAGTGATTTTTTTTCATCAGGAGTATCTTCGATTTCACTCTTTTCGACCATAAAAGAACCGAGCGAGTGGTGGAGATCATCGAGGATGGTCGAAAGTTCAGACTGATGTAATTCGTTCTTCCCCTGGACAATTTCACCTTCCAGCCTGGGAATGATCATAAGAAGACCTTTATCCTCAAAAAACTTCGTTATGGCCCTTATTGGTAGAACATTTTTTCCGGTATTTTCCGGAAAGTCAAAGAAAGAATACAAAGGCATCAGAATACCTGCCACTTCGATCCCCGTTCTTCGCCGCATGTATTCACCGTCGGCTTTCCAGATAAGATTCCTGAAATCGTCACGGGTAAGGGAAGATATACTTTTTTCTTTGACGTAGTGTCCCATAATCTCCTGCAGATACTCGTACGGTTGAAAGAGGCGGAGAAGTTCCGGCAGTTTTTCGGCAGTAATGACCTCGTCACGTTCAAAGAGGACGTTCGTGAGTGTCCACTGTGGACGGACGAGGTAATTGATGATCATGTGAACAACTTCGTCAAGTCGTTTGTGGAATTCTGCGGTCGGGAATCTGTAGCTATGTATGAGAATCACATTCATCTGATCCTGAAGGTTGTTTACTTCAGGGTGGTCAAATGTAAATCTGCTGCTGCTGCGGAAGTTCTGAAGCTCGTTCCGGAGGTTTACTTCAACGTCTTTGCGAAAGAATACTTTGATCGGCTGAGGAATATCTGCCGCGAGGATATCCCTGAGGGTAATCGCCCCGCTCCTGTCTGAGGGGAACCGATCGATTATCTTTCTTATAATGGTTTCTGTTTCACGTTCGAACAACTGCTATTGTCCTTTCTTGATGAGAGAGTTCACCCGATCGATTTCTTTTCGTGCAGCCGATTTGAAAGTTGCATCAATACCCGGTCTGTCGATGATCTGCTTGTACATTCCGATCGCCTCTTCGAATTTGGACATTTTTTCATATGATTGTCCGGCCATGTAGAGGGCGGTTGCCGTCCAGTTGACCTTGCCTTGTTTACTGACGACATATGGGACTTTGAGGAATTCGAGGATGGCCAGCTGATATTCTCCCTTATAGTAATGCGCTTCACCTATGTTGTACCGGAGCTCAGCTTCCATGAGACTTCCGGCTTCCGGAATCAGATTCTGGAGATGAAGTATCGCTTGATCGTAGTAGCCGAGTTTGGTATAGAGAGTTCCCAAAGATATTTTCTTGTCAATGATATTCTCATCATTCGGATACTGCTTAATGAAGTCGCGGGTTACTTTCATACCCTCATCGTAAAGCTTAGTCGATGAGTATGCTTCAATTAAATTATTCATTGCATACGGCAGAATATCACCGGCGCTTTCTGGAGATTTTACGATCTGCTGGTAGTACCGGATTGCATCCTCGTACCGCTCCGCATTGAAGTGCATATTGCCAAGGGAGAGACGAACCCGCGGGATGACGTCAGAGTTCGGTGAATTTTTTAAAAGCCAGTCGAATTTCTTGGCAGCATCTTCCGGTTTATTTGATTGCTCTGATATTTTTCCCAGGTAGTAGTGTGCCCATGGTCCGAATCGTGTTTCGTTGTTGTCGTCTGCAACAACGGTAAAGAGTTTTTTTGATGTTTTGTAATCCTGGTTGCGGAATGAGACAAGACCTCTCTCATATGTAAATTCTGCCGTGAATGTCTTGCCGCGCTGGAAGGTTTTATTAAATTCGGTGATCATCCGTTCGGCTTCCGCTGCGTTCCCCATTCGCAGGGTTGATACGATTGCGCGGGAGGCGTATACCATACTGCTCTCCTCTACAGCAGTTGATTGTGATAATTGTTTATAGTAGCGTGCAGCTTCACCGTACTGTTCTGTCTGAAACAAAATATCTGCAATCTCACGAGAGGCTGTCTGTTCGCTGATGGATCCTGCAAGCTTGAAGTATGCCGATGCGTGGGCGATCCGGCCTTCCGCTTTTGCGATTACTCCAAGTGTATAGAAAGCTTTGCTGGCATAAGTGCTCTTTCTGTCGGCAGCTAAGTACTCCCTGAAATACCGTAGCGCTTCCTGTCTTTTACCCTTCTTTTCATATACCGTACCAATGAAGTAGTATAAATCCATTGGAACATCGTCACGGGAAAACATATCGTGTTGTTGCGCCAGTATGGTTGTATAGAGTGATAGAGCCTCGTCGTAGCTCCCCATCGCGATATAGGCAGATGGGAGATATTCCATGGATTTTGCAGCTAAAGGTGTGTAAGGGAACTCGTCAATAATCCGTTTCCAGAGGGAGATAGCCTGATTGTAGTCACCTTCCTCACGTGCAAGCCCGGCTTTGTTCCATAGTGCAGTTAGATGGGCCGATGTCTGACCGGGAAGGGAAATAACCTTATTCCAGTTTACTAATGTCGAGTCGATCTGACGGCGTTCATGGTATATCGATCCTCGGATGAGGTAGAGCTCAGGAAGGAATGGACTGCTTTCCTTTGTGGTGAGTAACCGATCGAAAGTTGCAAGCGCTTTCACGGTGTCACCGGTCCGCAGTTGATTCATGCCGAGATCATAGAGAACGGTATAAGTGAAGCTTGAACCCTCGTATTCCGATAGAAAATTCGTTGCGAGTATTAACTTATCTGACGGTGCATTCTGCTCCGATTCCAAACTGTACCGGTAGAAAGCTGCCTCCTGCGCTCGTTCTCCTTTTGGAAACTGCCTCAGGAATTCATCGTATCCTGCTATCGCACGCCGGATGTATGTTGAATCGAGATCGGAGAGCAGATGATGTGCTCGTGCCAGCCAGAAGAGTGCATCAGCTTTGACATCCCCGGTTTCATTACTTTCTGCTGTTGATGCGAATTGCCTTGCCGCTTCTTTGTAGTCTTTTAGTTCGTGAAAGTAGATTTCCCCCAGTTTGAATGAGAGTTCGCTTTTGGATTTTCCTTCAAGAATTTCACTCATGAGCCGGGCAAGTTTTTCCATGCCCGCATCCCGGTTCTTTATTTTATGATTGCGTAGAAAATCGATCTCTCGTTGAATTGCATTATACTCGCTGTGTGCGGGATATTGCGTCTCGAGAGCAGTGTATGTCTTCAGGCAATCCTCGTAGTTTCCAAGAAGTCCCTGACATCGTGCGATACCAATGCTCGCCTCGACAGCATCAGGTGTAAGCGGATATTTATCGATAATGTCATTATAGACTGTGATTGCTTTTGAGTATTCCCGGAGTGGATCTTCATATACCTTTGCGAGCTTCAGCGCGACTTGCTTTGTGAAGGTCGTATCATGATACTCTGTCAGGAGTCGGGAGTAGTATTTTACCGCCTCGTTCGCCCTGTTTGTGGAAAGGAGTACTCCTGCCGCAAGGGCAAGCGCATGAGCTCTGAAGGGGTGAGATTCATCTCTGAGTATGTCTGTCGAATTTCGCAGAGCTTTCTGAAAATCCTTAGCTCTGAATGCAGCCCAACCTGCTTCAATAGCCGCTCTCTGGTCTATGCTCTTTGCACCTTCCGTAGCTTGGATTTTTGTAAATGTGCTATACGCTTCAGAGAAATTTCCTAAGCGGTTATAAATTTTCCCCATCGTGTAATAGATATCCGAAAGTAAAGAATCCGGAACGCTCTTGTCGGTTGCAGCACGCTTCAGGTGTTCAAGTGCTCCGGTGTTATTCCTGCCGGAGGCGGTAAGTTTGCCGAGTTCGTATAAAGCAGATGGAAATGCAGGTGAGTTTTTGTAATTTGATGTAATTGAAGTGAAAGAGGTTAGAGCTTCATCATAGAGACACAGCATCAACTGCAGTTTGCCGAGCGAGAAGAGAGCATTCGCTTTCACTACGGGAGAAGCATCGCTCTCTGCGACTCGTCTTGCCTCGCGTTCAGCCAGCTCGGTTTGTCCTTCCTCGGCATAAAGCTCGCTCACCGCAAGTCGTGCCGAAAGTGCAGAAGCGTTATTTGGATATTCCTGAATAATTATCCGATAGTTCTTCTTTGCATTTTCGCGATCACCGAGTTGTCTATAAAGCTGGCCTGCTTTCCAGAGGGCATCCGGCACGAGCTGACTCTTCGGGTGAAATACCTTTACCCTCTCATAAGCGGCAGCCGCTTCCTGGTGGTTATTCATCGCAAGAAAAGCATCCCCTACCTTCTGCCATGCTTCAGGCGCTTTGGGATGTTCGACGTACGCGAGGGCGAAGTTCTGAAAAGTGATGCGTGCTTCATCGAAGCGTTTCAATTTCATCTGCGTCAATCCAAGGTAGTAACGTGCCTCTATGCCGTTTGCCGCATTTGGGTATGCATTTACGAAGCTTTTCAGCTGTTCGGCCGCAAGATCGTACATCCCGTCGTTGTATAATCCGACTGCAAGCTTAAACTCTGCGTTTTCCTTCTCCTGGGCAATCATTGATGTGCCCAGAAATACGTAGGAAATCACAGCCAGACTTATGGCAAGCTTTAAATGTAAAGGTGTGCGGAATTTGTCCATAATATGAATCAAAATTCCCTTCTTACAATCAATATTGACAATCCTATTTTTTACTATTTAAATTGACAGGAGAGAGATTCCCGTCGGGTCATTCAAAGATAGGATTTATCGATGAGTTGTGCAAACATGACTGATAATTGATATATCACGCACAATCTGCTATATTAATACGATTTTATTCGATGGATAAAATAGGGGTAGATATTATACCATGCTGAATTACATCTGGCTTGCACTTATCATTCTCGGTATTCTTGCGGCTGTCAGAACCGACTGGGTGGACATGTCGGCGAATAAGTACCATAACGGCGAAGAATATTCGGTAGTGGTTCACTTCACATCTGAAGAGACCTTCCCCATAGAACGTTCAATGGTCTATCCTTGCACGGTGGCGGTCAGGACGCTATTCGATCTTTACCAGCGGGCGGAGCTCACTCCATCCGGATCCGGCGGCGGTGTGCTTCGAATTCTTGTGGATGAACATACTCCGCCTCTCTGGAAAAGTATATCCGAGGCACAATCAAATTCAGGATACCTCAATGCTCGCGTATCATGGGATGGATCTGCTCATCGGGTAGTGCCTGCGATCCTGAAATTTGATCCTGTGCAGTTCGTGACTTTAAAAGCCGTTACAAATGAAGGGATCGTCAGATATGCGAAAATTGCAGTTGAACTTGCTTTAGGATTAATCGGCATAATGGCGCTCTGGCTCGGTGTCATGAAAATTGCCGAACAATCGGGATTGATTAAAAAGATTGCCGTGTTCATCAAACCTGTCATGACGAAGTTATTTCCCGATGTTCCGCCGGACCACCCGGCGATGGGCGCAATGATCATGAATATATCAGCAAACATACTCGGGCTCGCGAATGCCGCAACACCCCTCGGTTTGAAAGCAATGGAAGAGTTGAACAAGCTCAATAAAAAGCTTGGTACCGCAACAGATGCAATGTGTACGTTTCTTGTCATTAATACGAGTAACGTCCAGCTGATTCCTGCGACCGTCGTCGCGATTCGCGCTGCAGCCGGATCATCGAATCCCACCGAGATAATAGGACCTGTGATAGTGGCAACTACGATCAGTACAGTTGTAGGTGTGATTACGGTGAAGTTGATGGCGAGAATGAAGGTGTTTAAGGGGAGCATAGAGCAGAGAGCTGAGAGCTGAGAGGAGCGATCATGGAGTACAATACAATATGCCATCAAATAAGAGTTTATAGGATGGGAAATTTATTTTTACTAATTAAAAAATATTTGGGAGGAATTAACATGTTTCGGTTTGAGAGTCTTGATATCTGGAAAAGGGCTGTTGTGTTAACGGATGAAATATTTAATGTCGCTGAATTCATTGAAGGTAGGCATTATTATCGATTTGCCGATCAACTTCGTGGAGCAGTAATCTCGATTTCAAATAACATAGCAGAAGGATCTGGCAGTTCTTCAAAGAAGGATTTTATAAAATTTCTGAATTACACACATCGCTCAATATTTGAAACGGTCAATATGATAATTATTGCCGGCAGAAGAAATTATATCAGTGAACAGCAAAATGAGCGGTTGAAAAATGAACTTGAAGAAGTGAGTAAAATGATTTCAGGATTTTCTAAATCATTGCATTAAAAAAATATATACTCTTGCTCTATGCTCTCAGCTCTTAGCTCTACGCTCAATGCTCATTGCTCACAGCTCAACGCTCATTGATCACAGCTCAAGGCTCATAGCTCTATGCTCAAAACATTCACAGACATAATAACCATTCTTTCCGTCCTTGCCATTCCGGCCCTCATATTTTTCATCGTCATTTACGGGGCGATTAAAAAGGTAAAAATCTATGAGGCGTTTGTCGAGGGTGCGAAGGAAGGATTCAACATCGGCGTTCGTATAATTCCATACCTGGTTGCTATGCTGGTGGCTATAGGAATCTTCCGTGCGGGCGGAGCGATGGATATTCTGGCGCGTATACTTGCGCCTGTTACCAATCTTATCGGACTTCCCTCGGAAGCATTACCGATGGCCTTTATGCGTCCCCTATCCGGAAATGGAGCCCTCGGTGTCATGTCGGAAATTATTCATACACACGGACCGGATTCAATATTAGGACGACTGGTATCGGTCATGATGGGAAGCGGAGAGACGACTTTCTACGTCCTAGCCGTGTATTTTGGAGCCGTAGGGATATCAAGAACAAGGCATGCCGTTCCGGCGGGGATTGTAGCGGACATTGCAGGGATACTCGCATCTATATGGATTGTTAATCTCCTTTTTGGCTAAATCCGCTTGATTTTTAAGACTATTGTGCCTATATTCAACATGTTTAATATTTATAAGCTACCGATAGGAGCACATCAAATATTTCATTTTTCGCTATTTTTTTCTATTACCTATGCATATTTTCAATAAGCTCGTTGTCACGGTTCTACCCGCCGTCCCGAAATCGATCGTGCGAATCTTTGCGAATCGATACATCGCAGGCGATAAATTATCCGATGCAGTAAGAGTTGTCAAGGAACTCAATTCACAGGGCATTCTTGTGACCATGGATGTTCTTGGAGAGTCGACAACGACAAAGGATGAAGCTCTTATTGCGCGTGATGCCATACTCGAATTATTCCCGACGATCAACAAGGAAAAACTTGATTCAAATGTTTCCATAAAGCTAACCCAGCTCGGCTTGAAGCTCGATAAGCACTTTTGTCTGGAAAATGTCCGTTCGATTCTCTCGAAAGCGGCAGAATATCAGAATTTTGTCAGAATCGATATGGAAGATTCACCGGTTACCGATGACACGCTTTGGGTGTATCGTGAAATCCGAAAACAGTATAAGAACTCAGGAATTGTATTGCAGGCTTATCTGCACCGGTCGGAAAGAGATGCTGATCAGCTGATCAAGGAAGGATTGGGCCATTTTCGTCTCTGCAAGGGTATTTATATAGAGCCGGCATCGATTGCCTTCAAGGATCATGATAGTATCAATCAGAATTTTGTCAAAATAATAAAAATAATGGCGGAGGCGAAAGCATACATCGGCATCGCTACCCACGACGAATTCGTGATTAACTCAGCATATCGAATGATAGATGAGTTGAAGCTCAAAAAAACGGAATATGAGTTTCAAATGCTGCTTGGCGTGCGTGAAGATTTGCGGTCGAAAATCGTATGCGACGGTCATCGCATGAGAGTCTATGTGCCGTTCGGGGAGCACTGGTACCACTATTCAATCCGTCGATTTAAGGAGAATCCTCAGGTTGCCGGATACGTTATCAAAGCATTATTCAGAAGAAATTCCATAAAGTAAAGTTCAACTTTCGTACTTACTACAGGAGACACAAATGGCAGAAATACAATCTGGAAGTGGAGGAAAACACTACGCGCCATACGTTCCAGCCGATAAGATAATGACGGAATTTTCCGGGAAGGCGATCTTTATAGGTCTCATCATGTGTGTCGTTCTCGGCGCAGCGAATGCCTACCTTGGATTGAAGGCGGGCATGACTATTGCGGCGACATATCCGGCCGCAGTTATCGGCATGGCTTTTCTTCGCTTATTGAAGGGGTCGATACTTGAAGAGAACATGGCCCGTACAGTAGGATCGATCGGTGAATCGGTGGCTGCCGGCGCGATTTTTACTCTCCCCGCGTTCTTTATCGCCGGTATATGGGAGGAGTTCTTTACAGTTGGTCATTATCTGCAGTCATCGCTGATCATGCTTGCCGGCGGCGTTCTCGGAATCATGTTCGTTGCCCTCCTGCGACGCGTAATGGTTGAGGATGTTGATTTGCCGTTTCCCGAATCAGTGGCAGCTTCCGAGATCCATAAAGCAGGACGCAGCGGCGGAACGGGCGCAAAGTTCCTGTTTACGGCCATGGGTATCGGGGCGATTATTCAGGCGATGCGAAATCTTAAATTCTTTGTTGAATCAGCAGAAAAATTTATTGAGTTTTCGAAAGCCTCGATTGGTCTGAAAGCAAGCGGCAGCGTTACTGCCCAAAGTGGAATACTCTTGAGCACCCCGGGTGTCAATCCGTCCTACATGGGTGTCGGGTATATCATCGGGCCGAAACTTGCTTCGTTGAACTTCAGCGGCGGTTTACTCGCATGGGGTTTGTTCGTTCCAATTCTTACTTATTTTATTGGACCTTCTCTGATCGGTACACAACCATCGCCCGATGAAGCGTCCTGGGTTGATATGGCAACCAATGTCTGGCGTTACATCGTTCGTCCGATTGCCATCGGCGGTATGTTGATGAGCGCCGGATTTACCCTCTTCCGGATGCGCAAGAGCTTGGGTGCAGGATTGAAACGCTCCATCGGCGACGTGAAAAAAGCCGCTACCGGCGAGCATGTAACAATTCGCACGGAACAGGATTTGAGCTTTAAAACAGTGATAATCGGTATTCTTCTGACCGGCGTGCTGACCTTTTTCATCTATAATTTCTTTGCTCAGGATGTCGGTGCCGCACTCGTCGCAACCCTCGTTATGATTATTGCCGGATTTTTCTTTGCGGCAGTATCCGGATACCTCGTCGGGATCATCGGTTCGAGTAATAATCCGATCAGCGGTTTAACACTTTCCACGCTTCTAATTGCGGCATTGCTAATGGTTGCGCTTGGTATGACCGGCCAGACAGGCGTTGCGGCAGTTCTTGGCGTCGCAGCGGTTGTGTGTGTCGCAGCAGCAGTCGCTGGCGAAATGCTTCAGGATTTAAAGGTCGGACACATACTCGGCGGTACACCCTGGAAAATGCAGGTGGGTGATCTCATCGGCGTCGGACTCGCGTCGTTGGTCATGTTTTTCCCCCTCGTCATTCTACATCAGGGTGATATCAATATGGGCGGTATGGGCCTGGGCGGTGAGACATACCCCGCACCCCAGGCGAGTCTGATGGCGCTCCTCTCTCAGGGTATAGTCGAAGGGCAGATGGCATGGCCCCTTATCATCGTCGGTATGCTCATGGGACTGGGATTCATTCTCATGCAGGTGAAAAGTCCGATGCTTGTCAGCGTCGGTATGTACCTCCCGCTCGAAACGACATTTGCAATCTTCATTGGCGGTTTGATCAAAGGAATCGTCGATCGTGTCGTAGCGAAAAAGAAATTTAACG
>CAYGXH010000071.1:2506-10198 GCA_964353675.1 uncultured Chlorobiaceae bacterium | reverse complement strand
CCATATCGGCTGGCTAAACGACATTCGTTAATACACTAGTTGTGCTTCATGCTAAGAAACACTTCACAGACACAATCATTAAAAATATATATCATGAAAAGAAGACTCATATTATTGATTTCGGTAATATTGATAGGACAATTTTTGTTTGCTCAAAAGAAATTACCCATTATAAAAGCAACTTCACAAATGGTTGATATTAGAGATGGAGAAACCTTTACAAAAGCAGCGTGGAAAATATCTCCTGAATTGAAACCAGACATCTACACAACTTCTAATGAAAATAAGAGAGTAACTTTCTATACTGATATTGACTCAATCTCCTATAAAATCAAACTCAATAAGACATATAGCTTTATTATCTTATTGAATGATAAAGATTCAGCATATACTCAAATAAAATATAAACCAGGTTTTTTGAAATTATTGAAAAATGCAAAAAAATATAACTTTTCTGACAATAGATCAATTAATAAGTTTACATATAAATCTATGGATAATCCGGACTTGAAATCATTAAGAGACAATTTTAAGTTAGATTCAATTGCGGGAACAGGCAATGAGATTTCTAAATTCATAAACTTATTGTATTGGGTACACAATACATTTTCTTATGATGGATCAAAAGAAGTACCTCAATTTAATGGAATAGCGGATTTAATGACAAAATGTTTAGAAAACCGAAGCACATTGCATTGCGGTGCCTTAACTTGGGTTTTAAATGATTGTTATTCGGCTATGGGATACAAATCGCGGCAGGTTGTATGTTTACCCAAAGATTCAACTGATTTTGAATGTCATTCAATTGTTACTGTTTATTCGAATATGCTGAATAAATGGTTATGGATAGACCCTACAAATTGTGCTTATGTAATGAATGAGAGTGGGGAGCTATTAAGCATTGCCGAAGTCAGAGATCGTTTGGCTAATGATAAACCTCTCATATTAAATCCTGATGCAAATGTAAATCGTAAATATTCTGTTGTAAAAGAAAATTATCTTTATAGCTATATGGCAAAGAATCTTTATGCGTTTCAATGTTTTTCAGAATCAGATGGAGAAAGTATAAGCAACGTATTATTACCTATAGAATATAAAGGAATTTTTCCGAGAACAGCTGAAAATAAACCTAAATGTACTAATAATCCAAATGTATTTTGGGCAAGACCAAATTAAAAAACACGAAGGCACAACATGCGCTTGGTGAAAACATTCGTCGAAGCCGGCGCTCAAGAGGCACCATCGCTCGGGAAACCTGTGTTGGTTTTACGCACAGGTTATTATGACCTGCCTCCGATTTATCCACCGACTGACCTGCCCCCATTTTATATGCAACTTGGAATTCATAGTAAAATAATTGGATTGGCCGCTGTAAGTTCAAATCCTTGGCACGCAATTCACACGATAGAATGATAGTCACCTTACCGGAAGAACTATTTTTTTACCTAATTTTCAAGAATATCAAGTGAAATTATGGGAATATTTCTTCCACCCTAAAAAGAATTTTCCAGTTCTGATCAACCAATTGAATCTGAACAGAGAATCAACTATAATTCTACTTGATACAGAAAATTGGGATTAGGTCACTATTTAGCCTTAATAAAATCTGTCTGCGGACAGATGGAAACTGCTCGCTTGCCATGGTTGAGCGAAATGTTGGAGGATCGAGATTTCTATTAAGTTAATTTATTAATGGGGGAATTATGAAACTTATCCGGTTTTTGATCATTGTTCTACTCTTTATCCCAGTAAGTATTTCGTTTGCCCAGCAGCCAAGCGGTAATCTTAGTGTTTGGATTTCGTCTGACGCCGAGTTTACGGGCGTTTTCGGAAATGATACAATTGTTTATGTCCTTTTCTGCGTCTGGGATGGAGAAGCTACTGCTCGTCTTCTTACGGTAACGAATATCCTGCCATCTGAAGTGACGTTTCTATCCTCGGATCCGGCAGAAGATCAGCATGTAGGTCAGACACAGACCTGGACAATTGATAGTATCGAAGGCGCCAGCGTTTCAGAAATTAGTGTGAAGGGACTCGTACAGCCTGGCCTTGCCGTCGGAACAGCGCTCGTTGACACCGCTCGCATCAGTGGTCCTGTTAACGATGAGGACTCGACAGACAATATCGCTTTGTGTGAGGTGAGTGTTGAATCGACACTGCCATCACTCTGGGTGTCGGCAATGGTAACGCTTGTGACTCCCGAAGGAACTACCTTGCAGGCGGCGGAGGAAAATATTCCAATCAGCATCAGCATTCAGTACGCGAACTATTCGGCTTTTCCGGCACCGTCGGTTATTCTTTGCGACTCGCTTCCCGATTCTGTAGGTCATTCTCAACTATTGCTCTCCTCAAGTGTTACCCCCACAACAACAACTTCGTCCGTTATAACATGGGATTTGGGAATGCTGCAGCCATACGAGACAGGAGAGATTGATATTACTCTGAATCCGACCGCGAGTGGTTACTTTCAAAACATCACGTCTATCTATAGTTCGTCCTCCGAGGACCGCGACAGTAGTGACAATGTAGGCTATATCGATTACGAAGTCGTTCCGATTCTAGAGCCGGTTCTGACGGTTCCGTCGTTGAGCAGCATGAACCAGACCGATACGATAAGCATGGGGCGAAATCCAACGTTTGAGGGAATCGCCCAGGCAGGATCGCAAGTGCTTTTGTATTTGATTCCGGCAGAGGGTTGCCTGGACAGTTTCCCCAGCTGTGTAGACTTGGACTCTTACATAGCATCTGCAACGACAGGTCCCGATAGAAAGTGGGTAATGAACACCGCTCCTGCGCTTGGGGACACCGGACTCTACTACATATATTTCCTCGCTAAGAGGGTCTCAGATGGCGAGTACAGCCTTTATGGACGAGACACGTGGCTTCCCATAATCCTCTACATTAATCCCTACATTGATGAGATGGGAATCGACGAGAGCACTTTTACGATTCAGGTCGGACAGCAGGTGTACAAGCCGGGAACATTGAGTTGTATGGTTGGCGGTTTACCGGGTGATACGATTTCGATCAGCGTCTTAATGGACGTCCCCGATTCCATTGCGGAAGATCCATCTCGATGGAAAGAGTATGCGTGGTTAGTCTATAGCAGTAATGCCAGCGGTACCGTAGTTGACACGTTGGTACCAAATATGCATTCCTCTTTTGAGAAAAATAGAGTGAGTGGGAAGCCACTCGGTTGGTATCAAGACCTTAAGGATTGGTTCGGTTGTTGGGAGGGTCTTGGTTGCGACAAAGAATACGAACCACCCGTATGTCCCGGTTGCGTACCGAGACCAAGACCGAGACCAAGGGTTGGAGTGGATCCAGCCGGGTATGTCTACGATCCGGCAACCGCAAAGGGGACTTACGCGTGGCCCAGTATACCTCCACGCTCTTCGCTGATTACTTCTGCCACCGTTACTGCCTACGCTCGAAATACGGACACTACATGGATACTCTGGCCTGCCGGGGATTATTACCAAGTCAATCCTCAGGTGACCGATGCAACGACTGAGGACAAAGTAAAAGAAGAGGGGTATTACGCATTTATCGTTCCGGGTGGTCAGTACATAGTGACATCCCAGTCTCCTGGCTACCTCGATTACAGCAGCCCGATTCTTACGGTGATAAATTCGCCGGTGTACCATAATATCGGGATGCGGCGTATGCCAAAAGGTCAAACAACGGGCATCTTCGGCGGTGATGGTCTCAAAACGCTGCCTGAATCGTACACATTGTACCAGAACTACCCCAATCCTTTTAATCCATCTACGATCATCGGATATTCATTGCCGGTCGCATCAACAGTGACATTGAGGGTGTTCGATATTCTTGGTCGTGAGGTGGTTATGCTTGTGAATCATGAGCGCCAGGTTGCAGGGCGCTATGCGGTTCCATTTATGGCATCTTCCGTCTCAAGTGGAGTTTACTTCTATCAGTTGAAGACCAATACCGTGACCAAAATAAAAAAAATGCTCTTAATGAAATGAGCGGACAGACGGTTGAATGTAAATTTTTGATTTTTTTAAAATAAGGTCTTGAGCTATAAACAAATAAAGTAAGATATATTTTAACGCTGCAGGTTCATATCGGGGTATGAAAAAAAAGAGCCCGATCCAATTCAGAATCGGCCTATCCAGCGGGGGCACAACACGCAGCGTACAAAAAGTATCCAATTAAGCACACACTGCCAGAAACTGCGAGCATAATGAATTCCGCTCCATTAATCCCTTCCACGGCACCTTCGCTAATTCGCAGTATCGAACCTAATAGTCAGGAATTTAACAATCTTACAGAACGAAGACCTCCCAGTGAATATTCCGTACATCTAATGTCACCGATTGCTCTGATTACGGAAATATCTATCGAATGACCTTCTCATGATAGTTCTAAGGTAAGTGAGAAATTTTTTTTCGATCAGCCCCTCCTAGCTCCGGTTAGAAGCGTCGCCTGTAACGCGATTTCGAATGATATAAGGTTACTGATGATACCCTCGAACAAACCAGGGATGTAAAAGTTGCAAAAATGGGCAATAAACATCCAATTATATTATAGAGAAAATATTTAAGATTTTTATGGCTATGAAGAATGAAGATATTTGAATTGTATACTATTTTGCTTAAATTGCTTGCCAGACAATTTCAATTAAATAGAATGCAATGATGAAAAAAACACTTGGAAACCTTGAACGACAGTTGTTCGCATATACCCAGTTGCGCAACCTAAGGACGTTGCAGACAGGTGACTTGCTTGAACCATTGAATATAACTCCCAAGCAGGAGAGGGAATTACTAAGTCGGCTCAGTAGTGCTGGCCTTATAGCGCAAGTACGAAGAGGATTATATTTAGTCCCATCTCGTCTCCCACTCGGAGGTAAATGGAGCCCGGATGAATTTCTCGCGCTTAATACGCTTATGATTGATCAAGGAGCTCGCTATCAAATATGTGGCCCTAACGCATTTAACCGTTATGGCTTTGACGATCAAATCCCAACCCGTACTTATGTGTATAACAGTAGACTCTCCGGTGACCGTACCATTGGATCTGTTTCATTCACACTGATCATGGTGTCCGATAAACGGCTTGGTGATGTAGAAGAGGTGAAAACATCAGACGGTGAGAAAGCACTGTATTCATCGCGCGCGCGATCGTTGCTCGATGCAGTTTATGATTGGTCGAGGTTTAATACCTTACCGCGTGCTTATAAATGGATCAATGAAGAACTCGCTTTAAAACGTGCCACACCCAAAGAACTAATAGGTGTTACGTTGAAATATGGAGACATCGGTACAATTCGACGAATTGGTTTCATACTGGAAAAATTTGGTGTGCCAAATTCGTTGCTTGTTAAACTCAGAAAAGTTCTCAAACCTACATCCTCATTTATTCCAGCTTGCCCTAATAAACCAAAGCGTGGAACTATTAATATCAAATGGGGAATCTTGGATAATGGAATCTACTAAAAAGCACACAATCTTACTGCATCAAGACCCAGACCTGTTTCGTGAAGCAATTTCTTTTACTGCTGCAGAAACAACGTTTCCACCAAGACTTATTGAAAAAGATTATTTCTGCACTCTTCTCCTTGATTATTTTAAAACCATCGAAGGATTAATTTTTAAAGGCGAAACCTGCCTAGCTAAAGTACATGCCGATTTTTATCGGCTTAGCGAAGATATGGATTTTGTCGTGCCTATGTCGATCGATTCTAAGAAAAATGAACGTCGTAAAGTAATCGGATCTGCTAAAGATGCTTTCCACGAAATCGAACATCATCTTTCATATTTTCATCTTGCTGAATCGCTTAAGGGTGCAAATGAGTCTACACAATATATTGGAGTTTTAACTTACGATTCATTAATCTCAGTTAATAAAGAGATTATAAAATTGGAAATAAGCCTTCGTGAGCCATTGCTTGAAAAACCTGAAATCCTGGATACCAGAACAATACTTCTTGATCCAATTTCAAGTCAACCAATGATCTTTCCTGTGCCTTTTAGTTGCATCTCAAAAAGAGAATCCTATGCGGAGAAGTTCAGAGCAGCTTTGACACGTCGTGATCCCGCTATTCGAGATTATTTCGACATCGATTATGCCATCCGTCGATTGGATCTGAATATTGATGAGAAAAGTATGGTAGAACTTGTTCGCAAAAAGCTTGCTGTGCTAGGAAATGATGAAATTATCCCGTCTGATGACCGATTGAGAGCTTTGCGTGATCAAATCGAGTCAGAATTAAAACCTGTGTTGCGGAAACGCGATTACGATGAATTCAAGATTGACCGTGCGTTTAGTATTGTGAATGATATGTACTTGCGGTTGAAACTGTAAACAGAAAATAGAACAATCACCTACGACTACACAAATATCAATTAAATAGGATTATGCCAAAAAGATTGTTAAAGAGATACACAACTTCGAAAAGGTTTTTGATTCAGCGTCTTCATTCATAAAGAAGCAGTGGATCCGCCAATTTGTATCGGGGATTCTAATTGATAGGGAGAGGAACCGAGCCATCTGCCAAATAATGAAAATTCCGATGGTGAGTCATCCCATTATGACAACTCTAATACCACCGGAATCTTCTATCATTGGTGTAGCGGGGGGTAGGCGATGTACATGATAGAAGAATGGTCGCCCTTCTTGAAGGGCTAATATTTTGTGTGATTTTAGAGGATATTATATGAAAATATTTGGTACATTAACCGTTTGACTTTAAATCGGTTCACCAAATAGTTACTTTAATCTATTGGAATAATAAAATGGATTGACGATTTGACAATTAATTTATCAACGGGAACAAAACGTATGAAAAAACAGATATTTATTGCTGTAATTATTATTATAGGATTTGCTGTTTGCATTTTTAGAGCTTCCGCTAATTTTGATAAACCGCAACAAACAAATAAAACTCAAAAAGAATATTTTGTTGCCGTAACCGGTAATGATGCTAATGACGGCTCAGAATCTAAGCCATTTAGAACAATTTCAGCAGCGGCAAAAATTGCACAGGCAGGAGATGTAATTACCGTTCATTCCGGCACATACAGAGAAAGTGTAAATCCGACCAGAGGCGGAGAATCTGATTTAAAACGCATCACTTATCAGGCTGCAAAAGGCGAGAAGGTTGAAATTAAGGGTTCGGAAATTGTAATAAGCTGGTATAAAGTCGATAACAACACATGGAAAGCCGTGGTTCCTAACAGTTTGTTTGGAGATTTCAACCCATACACTGATTTGATTCGTGGCGACTGGTTCGATTCAAAAGGTCGTCAACATCATACAGGTTGCGTTTACCTTAACGGCAACTGGCTTATGGAAGCTGCTACATTTGAAGAGGTAACGAAACCGGCAGACGAAAACAACCCACTTTGGTATGCTAAAGTTGACAACGATAACACCACTATTTGGGCTCAATTTGCAGGTGTTGATCCAAACAAAGAACTCATAGAAATAAATGTTCGACCAACTGTTTTTTATCCCGATAAACCATTTATTAATTTCATTACAGTCCGGGGTTTTATACTGCGCCATGCTGCGACCAGCTGGGCGCCGCCTACTGCTGAACAAAATGGATTGATTGGTACTCACTGGAGTAAAGGATGGATAATTGAAAATAATATAATAAGCCATTCAAAGTGTTCGGGTGTTGCATTAGGTAAATATGGAGACGAATGGGATAACAAATCCGAA
>CAYGXH010000071.1:0-2496 GCA_964353675.1 uncultured Chlorobiaceae bacterium | reverse complement strand
GAACGTTATGTTGGTACAATTAACAGAGCATTAGCAAATAAATGGAATAAAGAAACAATAGGCGGTCATATTGTCCGTAACAACCATATTTCATTTTGCGAACAAACAGGCATTGTGGGTAGTATGGGCTGTGCATTCAGCACCATTCAGGGAAATATCATTCATGATATTCATATGCGACGGCTATTCTCCGGCGCTGAAATGGCCGGTATCAAATTTCATGGCGCGGTAGATGTGCAAATAATGGACAATCATATTTATCGTGCCAATATGGCGGTGTGGCTCGATTGGATGGCGCAAGGCGCACAAGTAAAAAACAATTTGCTGCATGATAATTTAATAGATGTTTTTTTGGAAGTCGATCATGGACCCATGCTGGTAAGCAATAATATTATGCTTTCTCCAACAAGTTTGTTGATGAATTCGAGTGGGGCAGCATTTATGCATAACTTATTTGCTGGAACAATGAATGTTGTGTCCTATGATGCCCGATTAACACCTTACCATAAACCACATTCAACAGAAGTCGTAAAATTAAATGACAATCCAAGTGGTGATATTCGATTTATAAACAATCTGTTTGTAAAAGGAGGAAGCTCGAAGGGATATGATACTGCTATGTTAACATTAACATTCAATGGAAATGTTTATCTCAAAGGAAGTGAAATTTCCAAACAAGATAAACAGGGTATTAGTAAACCTGATTTCGATGCTGATGTAAATTTAGTTGAAGATAAAAAAGGAATGTTTTTGGAAATAAACCTTGATAAATCATGGCTTGCAGAGCAAAAAAGAACACTTGTTTCAACCGAAAATTTAGGAAAAGCAATAATTCCGGATTTACCATTTGAAAACACCGATGGAACGCCTGTTTACATTAACACTGATTGGACAGGAAAGAAACGCAATAGTGCAAATCCATCGCCTGGTCCTTTTGAGATTATAAAAAGTGGAAAACAAAAAATAAAAGTTATCGATTAGTAAACTTTAGATCAAGCCACTCAGCCAATGTAACACGTTCAGCAGGAACTGAGCATTCTGTGGAGCAGTCGGATCGTTCATTCCCGCCGGCATGCGATTAGGACCGGAAACCTGAGCGGAAAACATGGCAGCTTCACCAAATACTGCGACACGTCCCTTGCCAAAATGGATCACTGCTCCCTGTAACATTCCTGAAGCAGATATGCTTGGGGTTAGCTTAGAGAACTGCCACGCAACCTGCGGCATCAGCAACACAACGTTACGTTGCAGTGTCATCAATGCCTCTCCCGGGCCATTAACTCGAAATGCTTGACCCGTGAACGCAATGACAGAGTCAACGCGCTCAGAGGGATTCCTGCCCCGTGTGATCGTATGATCTGCTAGTGAAGCATCAGAGCGAGTGAAGCGCATCAGGCCCTTTTCAGTTCCTGCATCGAGTGCAAAGCCGTTTCCCATGAGGATTCCAAATTGTGCTGCCAGTGATTCAGCGGCACCTGGGAAAGGCATGTGATCGGCGATGAGCCAGAGAGAGCCACCATCGCTCACCCAATCCCGGATTGTTACGATTTCGGTAGAATCAAAAGCTGAGGGTGTTGGCAAATTCCAATCGTCTTCGTTTTCCTTAGCGAGAGCGTTGGCGATGACCAGAATCTTTGCGCGATCAAGATCGGTCCGTGTAAATCGAGTACGCTGTGGATTAACTACATATCCATCCTTATGTAACAAGCGTGTGAAAGCAAGATAACGCCCTTGCATAGTGTGAAAGTTGTGGTGCGCTTCATCAATCAGTACGGAAGGACCGGCCCCTTCTTTAAAGGCGGCTGAGCTTACCCTTGGTTTAAAGAGGGTGTCTGCAATCTGCTGTGCGATTGACGGGGAAAAAGAGATAAGTAAACCAATCATCAGAATGAATGCTGAAAATGAAGATATGTGAGTCATCAAGTTCTCCTTCGGTTTATGAAAGCAATGGCATTGCGGCTAATTTGTGTAATAACGTAATACTTGTCCTGAGGTACAAAGGATTGCGTCATTGTTTATTTATACGTAAGTTCGTCTTAGAAGGATTCAATATACTATTAGCTTTGCGTACGGTTATGACTCCCCATTTCGGGTCCAATCTGAATGAGAAATATTTAATGATATTGGTCTTGACGGATTTCTTTACCGGACTATATACCCCTGCCCGCTCTGCGTATCGAACTCGATGACACCCTCCGCCACATCAACGACAGGCACCACTGAGTCGTCATGAAAAATCTTAACGGAATGTCCCGTTCGAACTCTGCACTTCTTTCCCAATTTTGAGAACAACTTCGCTGATATCAATCGTCCCTCACGCCAGGAAAGGTCGATGACAAACCCGCCTCTTGCACAGAGTCCTTTTGCTTCACCCTCATTCCATGCTCCCGGCAACGACGGCAGAAGGTTGACGATGCTGTCCTGCGATTGCATGATCATTTCCACTATCCCTGCCGTCACACCAAACGATCCGTCAACTTGGAGCGCGTCGGCACA
>CAYGXH010000070.1:0-10234 GCA_964353675.1 uncultured Chlorobiaceae bacterium | reverse complement strand
AAAGTTGCCCGATGAGTCAGTGTGGAAATAGTAAAACTTATCGATGTACTTAAATGGATTGTAATCAAAGTGCGAGACGTGATTGTAAACGACATCGAGGATAACAGCGATCCCTTCCTTGTGGAGAGTTTTTATGAGATCCTTGAATTCCTTCACGGCTTTTCCGCCTATGCCGTTGTAGTCCCCGCGAGCTATCGTACCATTGGAGGAATAGTATGATTCAGGGGCGAAGAAGTAACTCGACATATATCCCCAGTGGTTTCTCTCATAGGGATTCCATGTGTTCACTTCTCCTTCTTCGGTGAACGCTGTACTATCGCGGTACGGAAGCTCGATGTTTGCGAATTCATGTATGGGAAGAAATTCCACCGCGTTAACACCGAGATTTTTTAAGTATGATAACCCTCCTGTTTTCCCCGGTTCAGTCAAGCCAAGGTACGTACCACGTGCCCGAACGCCGGATGAGCGATGGGCTGTTAAATCCCTTACATGTGCTTCGTAGATGATGAGCCTGTTATGATTCGGCGGAATCACGTAAGTGTCTGTGCCCCAGTTGTATTTTGTGTTGATGATAAGTGTCTTCGCCGAATGGTGGTAATCGTTCTTCGTTATAACCGCTTTGGAGTAGGGATCGGCAACAATTATGTTCGGATTGAACATTTCACCTGGTCCGGCCGGCCCATCGATCCGGTATCCATAGTACTTTCCGTAGAGCATGCCGAGCGAGAGATATTCCCAAACTCCGTTACTGTCGCGAACCATAGGTGTTTTCTGTCCGCTAGTATCATCGTAATTTTCAAAGATAACCAGCGTGACGTTTGTTGCCATCGGAGCAAACAGACGGAAAGTTGTCCCCTTCGATGTAACCGTGCAGCCAAGCTCTTTGTCCGAGTGGAGTTTAAATAGTGATTTGTCCCGATAGGTCGTGTCTGCCTGTTTGGCGTGTGAGATGTTTAGAGCGCAATTCATAAGGAATACGGTGAGAAATAGTGTTTTGATTATCATATAGCAACGTAAACAGGTTCAAAATTATTGTATGCTGTTACAAACCGTTCAGAAAAATTACGTAGAATTGGTGTGAGATGCAAGCAAATGACCGCTGATAACGCTGATAATTATGATGAATATGATAAAAAAGAATGTATGTGGGAAGCCATCATAAATATCATTTAATCATTCTTATCAGCCTGCCCGCCGGAGCGAAGCGTAGGTGGGCGGTTCAGACGATGGACCGCTGTTTAAACCTCAGGTATTTTATCAGCTTATGCAAAGATAACTGTCGGAGGTTGTGCAAGTCTATCTAAATGGATTCCCAAAGAGGACTTTGGGAACCAGAGTTGGAAGTTTGCAAAATGTCATACCCGCATGCTTTTAGCGGCCCGCCCGAACCCGCCAGAACGACGTTGTCGGGCTGGCGACCGATATATTGAACGAGCCCGTTCGGTCGCCTGCCCGCCGATGAAGGACAACACAGGGCAGGCTGGGGCGGGGTATCCATAGCATGGTTATCTTAAGCCCACCAATAGGTGGAATTCCTGTAATTTTAAACTATTTTGTCGTATAATTTTGTATTTGACATTATGTCGATTATTTAATACTATGCTTTCAGCTGGAGAGGGAGTTATTGACAGGATTTATACGATACTAAAATTACGGATTCTCTCTTCCTGGCGAGGAATCATATTATGACTAACCAACCTGGGGGAAAATTAAGTAATATCATTACGTTTATGCATCTCATATCTGAATACCATCCAACAGCTAAATCTTGGGTCAATAATTTTTTTATAAAAACATAGGAAATTATTGCAATGAAAAACCTTCTTAAATTATTTGCCTTGCTGATTGCATTTATATATACAATAAATGCTCAAGTAACCGATACAATTCACGTAGAACCTGGATGGAATCTTCTATCGCTTCCCATGAAAGTTATTGATGGTGCAAAGAGTTCTCTATTCCCATCTGCCATTTCAGACGCTTTCATTTATCAAGATAACTACCTGCCCAAAGATAAGTTAGAGAATGGATATGGATTTTGGGTAAAGTTCGACTCAGCTGAGACTTTTCTTTTTGAAGGTGAATCAGTTCATCGGGACACGATTAACGTAAGTGCTGGCTGGAATATGATTGGTTCGCTTACAGAAATTATCCATGTCAATATGGTCGTTACCGAACCACCAGGAATAATCGTTTCTAATTTTTTTAATTATGTACCGCAATCTGGATATGAAGCATCAGACACAATCAAACCAGGAGTAGGATATTGGGTAAAGGTGAGTCAGAACGGTTCAATAATTTTATCTGCTGGACCACCCTGTCCTGGACTACCAACAGTTACCTATGCTGGTAAAGTATATAACACGGTGCAGATAGGGACTCAATGCTGGTTAAAAGAAAATCTTAATGTCGGCACAATGATAATAGGTAGTGCAAATCAAACAAATAACGATACAATTGAAATGTATTGTTACAATGACGACCCCACAAATTGTAACACGTACGGAGGACTATATCAATGGAACAAGGCGATGCAATATACAACTGCAGAAGGAGCTCAAGGTATCTGTCCCTCAGGATGGCATATACCGACTTACGCAGAATTTCAAACTCTATATACGGCTGTAAGTGGTGATGGTAATGCGTTAAAAGCGATAGGACAAGGCACGGGTGGTGGTGCAGGCACAAATACGAGCGGCTTCTCTGCGTTGCTTGCGGGCTACCGAAACTACGATGGCTACTTCAACCATTTGGGCTACAACGCACTCTTTTGGGGTTCCACGGAGGGCTATCCGATGGGCGCGGACCTCATGTACCTGAGCTACTATTATAGCAGCATCCTCTTGTACTACGACACTACAAGGAAAGCGGGTTCAGCGTCCGCTGCCTCAAGGATTAATCAATTTTTCTATTTGAATTTTCCCCGCGAAGCGGGGCAAGAATTTCAATACGGCGGTTATGAACCACTTCAAAGCCAGATGATCCAAAATCGATCGATCTTATGAATACCTCTCTTTAGCGATACGGCTCAGGACGATCGCTCTCATTAACACATCGCTTCAGCGAGGTGACTATGAACAAAGAAAGAGTGATCGTGAAACCGTTTTAACGGTTTCATTCCCTCTACTACGCTGCTCCCCAGATGAGATATAGCCATCATCGTGAGTATGAATGGACATGCGTGTCCTCCCTTCTGTGATTGTATTGTTCTATGAGTTGGAAGCTGTTGAAACAGCTTCCTAACCTCTCCCTTTGTGCAATTCACACCGATGAATCGGTGTGTTAATGAGATGCTGGTCATAGGTTCTATAGGGATATACTCATTATCGAATTGATCAGTGATAACTGTAGGAACAGAGAGTCGGAAAAACCTATGATTTGCTTTTGATTATCTTGCAAAGCTTGCGAAATGCCTGCCCTGAGCTCAACGAAGGATCTGCCTTCGTAAAGTTACCCCCGTTGGCTTCAGAAGAAAGATGCTACGCTTAGTGTAAAATAGAATCTCTTGGGATCCGTAAATCGATAGGTTAAATCCGCACGCAGGAGGTCGAATATCCTGCTCACACCGATACCGGCTTCTGAGTACCATCCATTCGAGGTCGATGCTGATTTCATCCATGTCTGTGCCGCGGCGCCGTGCGCGATGAGCTCAACACCGTTGCGATAGAGGAAAGGAATATTGAGAAGTAGGAACGGGACACTCCGGAAATTGTGCTCAACGTTGACTGCGACAAACCGGTCGCCCGCAAACTCTTTGACGGATGCCCCTTTGAGTACACCATACGGAGCATATCCGCTCGCACGTGAATCGGTGTAAAAGAATCTCTGCGGCGGGAGGGTACCACTTGTGTATCCGCCCACTGCCCGTATCCTGAGATTGGGTGGAAAGAGAAGAGAACGTGCAAATGTGTTAAAAGTAACATCCACAATCGCATTATAACGTGTGAAGGTGAATGCGCTGCCAAGAAGATGCGGCTGAGAGTGTTCTACTTCAATTTCTACGGCATTGCGAGAGACCATATCAAGAGGTACCGGTGGTTCTCCAAGTCGGACGTGGAATTGTAAACTGCTGAGGAGACCTTCCTCAATCCGGGGATTCGGGCGATAGACCTTCTCACGTGCAAAAATACTGTAATCGGTTTCGTTCTTGAGCGATCTTTGATTATCGTGCAGATAGGTTATTTCTGCGTCTAACGTTCTGGAGGGAGTATATCGAAAAAACAGAGACCATGCATTCGACAGATAATAATCGCGATAATCGTTTTTATCAATAAGCGCCATCAGGGAAATGGAGAGAGGTCCATAGTATCCTCCGTCGGGGAAATTATCGACACTCCTCCGGATTTCGGCGCCGATCCCGAGTTTTCTTTTTTTTGAGCTGAAAAGTGTGCCCCGGATACGGTATTGAAAGAGTTGGGCAGAAAATCCGTATCCAGCTCCGCCCTCGATGTGAACGAAAGGTAAAAGACTGTCACTCTCCATTTTACCGCCAAGGTAAAAACCCTCAACACGATTGAAGTGTGCATCAATATGTTCGAGGGCAGAAATACTCTCATCGCCTGCAAGAACTGCCAGCGGTCCCGACGGTTTGAATTGTTTTTCAAGCGTCTGTGTACTGTCAAGGGTCTGGTATGATGCTTGCTCCTCCGGTGTGAGAGGAAGAACTTCGTTCTGAACCCAGTACGTCGAATCATATTTCAGCGATGACGAATCAACAGTAAGACGCTCTCCGCGAAGTATTGTGTCCGGAATAGAAATGTTCAGGTCATAGTCATAGAGGGAAGATGTTGCCTCAATTCCGATGCGCGGCATTGATATGCCTAGTAGACTGATGCTGAGACCCCCGTTGAGCCGGTTGTCTATGGGCATCCAGAAAATTGTGTCGAAGAGAGCGAACTGCTGACGGTACCGTAATTCAATGTCCTTGAGAAATGGAATGTTAAGGGTCTCATTCGGTTTCACATCGACACCCATCACAGCAAAAGTCTCGTCGGCAATAGTGATCGTACCTTCAAAGAGCGGACGGAGGCGCGATTTCGGTTTCATTTGGATTTTGTAAATCTCAATTCCGTTCACAACGGAAGTTCCGATTAGTTTGTAATCGTAGTAATCGAGAGCTTCCGGGGCTGTGGGTCCTATAAACGTGAATGAAGATGACTTACTACCGGCATTCATAGTGAAGAGGGAAATTTCATCCTCATTAAAATTGATGATTCTGTGAACGGCTGCAAAGTTCTCT
This sequence comes from uncultured Chlorobiaceae bacterium, assembly GCA_964353675.1. Taxonomy (GTDB): domain Bacteria; phylum Bacteroidota; class Ignavibacteria; order UBA10030; family SZUA-254; genus CAYGXH01. The sequence continues at coordinate 4,995 of CAYGXH010000070.1, read as the reverse complement.
GTTCCCGGAATGTTTTCGGTCTGCCGTTTCTGCTTTACAATTTCACGCAATGTATCGCCGGCTAGCATATAACCGGTGGTGTATGATTCTGTTATGCTCGCGATAGCCGTATCCCGCCGCAGAACCTGACGTGTAAACGCCTCAAACTTGTAGGTTTTTAACTTTTCCATCCATTTACGCTTGTTCGCGATTGCCTTTCGGATAATTTCGATAGCAGGATCTTCCGCAAGAATGAGAACCTCCGGCATCTGGATGGGAGATGGTTTCAATGTCACATGACGGGTAGACGCACTGTCAAGTAATACGGTCAGTGTGTCGGGGAAATAGCCGAGGTAACTGACAACGATGGTATATTCACCCTCAGCGAGTGATAGTGAGTAATCACCTGCAGTATTCGTTATGGTGCCTTTTGAAGTGCCGAGCACGCGGACGTTCGCAGCCGCAAGAGGTTCCTGTGTTGCCGCATCACGCACTGAACCACGAAGAACATAGTGTTGCTGTGCCGACAGGTTCTGGCTGATAAAAAGGAACGTTAGAATTATTGTGATCGTAAATGACATGGTGTAGTCAATGATACGAAATATTCAGGATATGTTTCGTCATATCGAAAACGCGTAATGTGTCCCGATGGAAATAAAAGTGCCACACATCAGAATTACGGATGTGTGGCAATGTATGCTGAAAGATTATTACTTTGCGAATATCAACTTTTTAACCTGAGTAAACGAACCGGCCGTAAGACGGTAGAGATAAACTCCGCTTGCGTAGTTGCTGAAGTTTACGCTCACTGTATGTGAACCGGCTTCATATTCAGCGTCTACCACATCCGCCACCTCTTTTCCAACAATATCATACATTGTAAGCTTTACATCGCTCTTTACCGGTAGATCGAATGATATGGTTGTTCTTGGATTGAATGGATTGGGGTAGTTCTGATAAAGGCTAAAGATCGATGGGATCGGTTTTGAAGTCGGAATAGTAATACAAATGGAACGGTTGCCGCTGTACTGAACTGTGACAGAGTGATCGGCAGTCAGAGTGTGTTTAGCGGTGACGCTGTTATTCTCGACTTCTTCGATCAGGAGCGTTTTTGCGGTGAAGTCGTTCAGCCTGCATGTCACTGTCAGGGGATACGCGGGTGATCGCAGCTGGATCGGATAGCGCTGCTCACCTTTGCTTTCCTTCGTATATCCCTCGATCATCTGTTGTGTCTCAAAACGTACATCGAATAGATCTCCGGGCGGCGTAGGCGGCAGTTCATGACTGCCCGGCGAGAACTGATTCTGAGAAACATCCGAGAGATACAATCTCCGTGTGCGGCCCATGTTGTCGGTTATGATAACTGTAACATTCGGTTGGTTGAGCGTCGCAAGTTTTGGAGCCGCTTCAGGTCCGAGAACGATGCTCCCGTTTGCACTTGCTTTTACCCAATAGCCATAGCCGGGTTTGAGTGTAGTGACCGGAGTATAACCTGTATCGGTATAAGTATATGCATCGCTCACGATGATTCCTCCGCTGGGCGCCGATGTTTCGTGGTCAACCGAACCGATAATATTCCAACCGGCAAGGAGATTTGAAGAAACCGAAGGTAATGCAGTACCTTGGATGAACTGACTTATAGCACCGGTGGACTTTATCCAATATCCGATACCAGGCAATATGGAATCGCTGGAAATGTATGTACCCGTGTACCGGTATGAGTATCCGCCAATGGCGGTCGGGAAGACCGATAGGGTACGATAATCGCTCCTGGTAACCGGTGCGGATACTAAGTTCCACCCTGCTATCAGGACAACTGAAGTTCCCTGAATGTTTGTCGTAATTAGGAAACAGCTGTCTTCACCGGGCCAATCAGTGAAGGGATCAAGATTCTGTCTGAGATCACTCATTGTGCATACATCGTACTTAGTAATGTCGTAAATACGGTAATCTCCTCCAATGTAATCCTTCATCCCGATAGAAGCGCCAGTATATTCAGGGTGAGCAAAACTTGCCCCGGATCCGTACAGGAATTCTACCACATTTGTGGATTCATGCAATCGAATCTGAAAATTCACGGGTGCACCAGAGCTGTAATAAGAATAAACATTACGCCATTGGACGATGAAGGTCCGGTTTGGTGTTATACCGAGAGATGTATAACTAATATCTCCCGTCCCTGTTGCCAGGTCACCAAACCAGGGGCAGAGGGCTTTTGTGGGACGATCGGTAGACGACAGCAGCGGCCTGTAGTAACCCCCCAATTGCCCGTCGGTTGAGAGTCCGCGCAATGATCCGCGAATTCCCGTACCGAATTCCAACCATCCGTTCGTACTTATCTGAGCTGAATCGTACGTATAGTTATCGTAAACGAATGTAAACGGGAGCGGTACTTTCAGCTGAACATCATCGCCGGCGGGTCCTGCACTGCCCGAAATTTCTTCGTAGGGTGTGTGAATCTTTGTAACTATAAAGTTTTGTATAGTTGGTGATGAAACAACGAGCAGAGCCCCCTCGAGGGTATCGTTGCCGTTATTGTTGTCGGTGGCGAGCGAAATTGCCTGTAATGTATAGTTTGCGGTATCGGGAGGTGAAAAGCTGCCGAAAGTAACAAGTCTTGTTTCAGCCAATCCCAATCCCGGAATGCTTTTAACGGAGCTGAACACCTCGCTTCCGTCACGAAGTATCCGGTATTTTACATCGAATGATTCCGGATGTGCAACAGCGCTGAGGGTCCGGAAAGAAGCCTGCAGTGGAGTCAGGTTTGTGCCAACATTGATCATTGCCCCGTCCGCAGGAAATATAAATTCGGCTACTTTGTAATCGAAGTAATCGGGCGGCAGTTCAAAGAGCATTTTGCGTTCCCAGATTCCGTTGCCATGAGTTGCAACCCGCAGGGTACGATTTGATGGAGAAATTGATAAATCGGAAACAATAACCCCGTCGGGTAATCCCGCACCGAAGAGCGACCACGCGGCGCCGCCGTCGGTTGAGACATAGACGCTGATATCGTTACCGACGTACACAACATTGGGATGGAGAGGATCTACCATAATGGCGGTGGTGGGTGCGTCAGGAAGTGTTCCGCTGAGATCACTCCAGCTCGTGCCGGCGTCTGTTGTTTTAAAGAGATGTCCTGAGCCAAATCCGCCGAATGCCGCATATACAATCCGCGAGTCCGTCGGATCAACCGCCAGATCCAATGGATAGCGGTTTGGCAGGCTTCCTGTTACATTCGTCCATGTTGATCCGCCGTTAATCGTTCTATAGATGTGGGCTGATGTAACAATTGGCGCCATTCCAACATAGACGGTATCTGTATTCGTGGCTGACATTGCCATGCAGAGTGCCGGATTTCCATCTAGAACCGCGCCGCTGTTCGTTGTGCTCCAGCTTCCCGCTGCGTTGATAGTCTTGTATAATCTTGTTGTTCCGAAGTATACCGTGTTTGGATTGGATGGTGAGATCACGATCGGAGAATTCCACGCGCCGGATGTGAATGATCCCGTCCAATTGAACGACACTCCGCGGTCAGCCGATTTATACACATAATTACCGAATCTGTAAACGGCGTACATAATGTTATCGTTCATGGGATCTATTGCTGTCCAGCCAGATTCATCGACGGCGCTTCCATGATCCCATAATGAGGTGCCGAGGTAGCGATATCCCGGAATATGATCCTGCGATTGAGCGAGAGCGAGCAGTGAATCTGTGGTTGAACAGGAAAATCCATTGTAGATTTGTCCGGATTGCATTCCGGCTCCGACATTTGTGTAACTGGCTCCGAAATTTGTCGAGCGGTACACGCCGTCGTCGTTCACAACGTAAATTATATCCGGATTTGTGGGATGATGCGCATATCCATGGTGATCGGCATAGGAGCCGGGGCTTGTATTAAATACAGTGCCGCCGTTCGTGGATTTGTATATCGGAACACCTCCATGAATTATTTGCGTGGAGTCGGTAGGATGAACAGCTACAAAGTGTGAATACCACCCCTGCACGCCAAAAACTCCGCTGCCTGTATACTCGATGAGTCTTACCCATGATGTTCCGAAATTTGTCGATCGGTACAGATCACCTACACCTGTCGTGCTATCGGCAGCACTTGCGTATACCACATTAGGATGTGCCGCATAAACTGCGAGCATAGTTTTACCGGTATATGGCAGTCCGGATCCGCGGGGCAGGCTGAATGAATTCCAGTTTTCGCCGCCGTCTGTCGTGGTAATGATAGTTCCGGATGTGAAATTGCCAAGAGAACACATTACCTTATTCGTATCCGTGAGGTGAATGACGACGTCCATCGCCATTAATGCGCCGTATTTTATATTCCACGTCGCTCCGGCATCGGTTGTCTTGTAAACACCATCGGTGGTAGCTGCCCAGATGGTATTGGGATTGAGCGGATTCATCCTCATTGCCTGAATACCACTCTGCTGGTTATACGTCCAATCTAAACTCTTCGTCCATGTCGTACCACAATCGGTAGTTTTAAGTATACCTATACCGTAACTGCCTCTGGTTGTTCGAAGTACCAAACCGCCTACCGCATGAAAGTATCGGTACACCTCACCTGTGCCTATGTACATAGTGTTTGTATCAATCGGATTAATAATGATGGCTGATACACCAAGTGCCGGATAACCGAGTTTAACCTGCTGCCAGTCGCCGCCAAGTCCTCCACCCTTTGAACGCCACAATCCGCCGCTTGCAGTGCCGACTAATACGGTATTCGGATTCAGAGGATTGATTGCAACACTCTTTGTCCTGCCCTGAAGATTTGTAGGACCAATCGGATCCCAGATACTTCCCGCACTGAGTACGCCGGATATTTCCCGTGATTTCGTTTTTGCCGAAATATACTCACGAAAATATTTATCCTTGGGAATATCATTATCAGGGTATGCACGCGATTGTGTCCAGAAGTCGAGAGCTTCGAGAGCGCCTGAACGCTGATAGTTGTGCTCTTTCGGTTTATCTATTTTCTTGATCTGACTGCCGGGCTGGAAG
>CAYGXH010000069.1:0-10297 GCA_964353675.1 uncultured Chlorobiaceae bacterium | reverse complement strand
TCGGCGGTATATTTTATAGTTGCATAATCCGTGAGCGTGAAAAAACCATAACTCCTCCCCGTCACGTACACATTCTCGCTTGCGTCAAGGTCTATCGCTCTTGCAAAATCACCGCCGTTCCCCGGACCGTTATAGTACGCCGACCACGCCAGTTGACCGTCTGATGTATATTTTATTGTGAGGTAATCATATGACGAGTTACTGCGGATTCCGGTACCGGTGACGTATACATTACCTGATGACGTTACGGCGATTGCAACAGCAGAATCGCGATAGTTCAATCTGCCACTGAAGCGGGCATTCCAAAGCTCAGTTCCATCCGGATCGTACTTTATAGTTATATAATCGGCGGAAGTAAACTCGCCATAGCTGGTTCCGGTAACGTAAATATATCCTGTCGAGTCAATTGCGATATCTGCGAAGTAATTATTTCCGGTGGAATCCCCGCGGTAAACCCCGGACCACAATTCCCCGCCTTCTCCGTTGTATTTTACAATTACTGCATCGCGATTGCCGCTTTCCCCGCGCGTCGAACCTGCAACGTAAATATCCCCATCCTTATCGACTAACATTGATCCTACCGTGCTCTTACCATTTCCAAATGCCTGCAGCCAGATTCTGCTTCCCACCGAATCATATTTGCCGGTAATGATCTGTGCGGTATCGGTTCCTGCAATGTAGACATAACCGGACTTGTCAGTACGGATAGTTTTCAGAGAGTTGCGGCCTTTGCCGTTTGAAAACCATGAAGGCCAATGATCCGATTCAAAATTCAAATATCGTATGGTCACGAAATCATTCGTAGAACCCACATCATGACTGCTGCCGGTGACTACAAGATCGCCGTTCTCATCCAGAGCGATTGCCGATGCAGCATCATCGCCGCCTGTGGGACTTACATAACGGGCGATCCACAAAATGGTTCCTTCGTAATCATACTTTAATGTGACCAGATCCCTATCCTCTGATGCTGCATTGGCGGAGTAGCCGGTGACATAGACTTTATTATAAATTTTATCTATCGCCATACCGACCGCGGCATCCGAGTAACTTTTGGGACCGTTGTATACCGACGACCATCGTTCTGCGCCACTGCTGTCGTACCGCAGGGTGAGTATATTTTCTTTTTGATACATTGTAGTAATGTATCCTGTTACAAATATGTTTCCGCTATCGTCCGCCTGTACTGAGGCAACCCGATCATCCATTAAATATGAACCATCCCGCAGCACGAGCCAGTCCCGATCACCGGATGCAGAGTACTGTACAATCAGCATATCGGAGTGTGCCGACGACCGGTAGCTCGCCCCTGCTGCGATCGCCTTTCCATTTTCACAAAGGGTTACCGTGGTAAAATAATCATCAGCGTTACCATCTCCTGTATAACGATCCAACCACATCAGCGAGCCATCTTCGCTAAACCAAAAGATGATTGCATCATACCCGGATTCACTGCGCAGGCTGAAACCGCCGATAATAAGAAAATGCCCCTCGTGCGTTGAAATTGAAGTGGGTACATCCACATCGCTCGTTACTCCGTCGTAATACTGCAGCCAATCCGTCTCACCTGAACCTGAATACCTTACGAGAAAGATATCATATGAATGTCCTTCACGGTATGCATACCCAGTTACATATACAGTACCGTCGGGATTAACTGCCATGGCTGTCGGAACTTCGGCACTATCGTAAGAATCCGGAAGCCTGTTTTCCCATATCAAGTTTCCTTCTGGGTCGTACTTTAATGTTACAACGGCTACATTATTTCCTCCTTCATCACTGTAGCCGGTTACATATATATTTCCGGCCGAGTCAGTACCGACGGCAACTGCTTCATCATAACCGTTGCCTCTGCCGTTATACCTCTTCGTCCATATCGTATCACCTCTCGTGCTGTATTTCACTGTGAGATAATCCGCATCCGAAAAAGTTGTGAACGACACGCCGGTGACGCAGATATCTTTAGATCGATCGGTGCATACCGCGTTCGCGTAATCGTCCGATGGAAATAAATTTGATGCGTACTGTCGGATCCACTGCGCGTGGATTTCTCCGACAACATCCGATTGCTTTGTTTCATCGCGCGGATTCCAAATGCCGGCTACCGATGGATGAGCAGCTCGTCTCTGAACGCTATCGAAGACTTCTACCTTGGCGCTTTCTGTGAATGGCGTAAAAAGTCGGTCTCTGAAAGGCTTACGATTATTCTGCAGAACCTTTGTATTAGATTGTTGATGTGGGAGGTGGAATATTTCAGCGCCCTGTGCAGCTGCCGAACCGGAAATGTAGAACAACAGAAACAGAAGTACCATCAATGATACACAAACTGAATACACTGAAGATCTCATAGAAATAAGATACGCAAACAACGCGGCGGATTCAACAGGTAACGTCCAATTATACGGAGCGGAATGTTTTATGAGGATCTGCCAAAGCGTCGATCTAAGTCGGAAAGCGGATATTTTATAGTGACAGGTCGTCCGTGAGGACAGGAAAATGGCATTTTACATGAAAATAATTGGTTTATGAGCGCATGGATTTCGCTCCCCTTAAGCGAATCCCCCGCTTTTATCGCTGCCTTGCAGGCAAATGATTTTGCCAGTCTCTCGTACGGTTCGAGCGGAATCCCATGTTCATCTTCCTTGAATGCATCAATGATGTCCTGCAGAATTGTTCTTTCCTTTCCGGGTTTAACATCCAGCGGAACGCCGTCGATGATGATTGTTGAACTGCTGAAAAACTTGAGACTGAAACCCAATGATTGCATAAACGGAAGTAATTCTTTTACGAGGGCAGTGTCGGATGCGCTCATCTGTATTGTCTGCGGAAAAAGGAGTTCCTGCGTTTCCGGCTTACGCGTCGTTATTTTCTCGACCGCCCGCTCATAGAGAATTCGCTCATGGGCAGCATGCTGGTCGATCAGGTAGAAACCATCTTCAACGATTGAGAGAATATACTTATTGAAAAGTTGTATCGTGTAACCGACATCGGCGTTTATTTCACCGGATTGTGTCATTTGGTCTAATTTAGCTAATTCTACCTGGCGATCCGTTGATGGAATGATAGATCCGCCTGCCTCAGTCTGGCTGGGGATTTCGGTCCGGCTGATTCCCATTGCGGAAAAATCTTGATCCCGTGGGTACTGCCCTGGAAATTTGATTAACGGTACAGAAGATACCATACCACCAGATTCCAACCGGTCCTGCGCCTTTTTGTCTTCCGGAACTACCGGGATTAGATTGCTCGCCGAAAGGACTTTCCGGACGGATGCGGCTACGAACCGGTAGATACCCCTTTCGTCATCGAATTTTACTTCCATCTTTGTCGGATGCACGTTGATATCGATCCGACGCGGATTTATTTCCAGGAATAACATAAAAACCGGAAAGGTACCTCTGATCAGAAGGTTTTCATACCCCTGGACAACCGCATATGCTATACTTCGGTTTAAAATGTGACGTCTGTTGAGAAATAGGAACTGCTCCGCTCTTGTTTTTCTTGAGAAATCCGGACGACTCAGAAAACCGCGCAGACGAATCAACTCATTCTCTTGTTCGATAGGAAGAAGCGATGATGTAAGTCGTTCCCCGAAGATATCCGTAAGCCGTTCTGCCATCAGCGCCGGTTTAAGGTTGAATATAGTCTCGCCATCGCTGATGAACTTCCATGCGATTTCCGGATAGGATATTGCCATCCTCTGGACGGCTTCGATCACATGCTTAAATTCGGTGGGATTGCTTTTGAGAAAGTTTTTTCTCCCCGGCGTGTTAAAGAATAAATTCTTAGCAACAACAGAAGTACCAATGGGCCCGGCGCAGGGGGTGTGATCTATCAGATTGCTACTGTGAATGCTCACTTTAACTGCCGTATCTGACGATGCTGAGCGGGTTATCATTTCTATCTGCGCCACGGCAGAAATTGAAGCGAGCGCCTCTCCCCTGAAACCGAGCGTTGTTATATTCTCAAGGTCATCGTAAGTTGCGATTTTACTTGTGGCATGGCGTTGAAAAGCAATCAGAGCATCATCGATACTCATCCCTGTTCCGTCATCGACCACCTGTATCAAATTCTTTCCGCCCTCCTCGATAATTACCGTGACAGATTTTGCCTGGGCGTCTATCGCATTCTCGACAAGCTCTTTCACAGCAGATGCCGGACGCTGTATGACTTCACCGGCGGCAATTTTATTTGCCAGACTTTCCGGAAGGATTTTTATAGTATGCGACATCGCGTTTTCATGCATTAGCAGGGTTTGATTCCGAGGCCCGGTTCGGATGGGAGTAAAATTATTCCGAAATTTTGTTTCATACCCGTAAACGGATCGTTCGCTACGAGAAGATTACCATCCAGATCGGCGTAATCGACCAGCGGAGAGAGGTGTGCAGCTGCAGCAATAGCAACTGAGCTCTCAATCATACACCCGAGCATGATTTTCAGGTTCATCGCCCGGGCGGCATGTATCATCTTTAACGCCTGCCGCACACCTCCGCACTTCATGAGTTTAATGTTGATTCCGTCGTAAACACCCTGTAGTTCTTGTAAATCATGAAGCGTACGAATCCCCTCATCGGCGATGATCGGAACATGGACGTGATTTCTAAGCCATGCAATTCCCTCGATGTCTTGTGCAGGCAATGGCTGTTCGACAAGCTCTATCCCCTGGCTTTCGAGCCAGAGAATTTTATCGCGTGCGAGTTCTTTAGATTTCCATCCTTCATTGGCATCGACACGCAGCGGCTTATCAGTAAATTTCCTTATTGTTCTGATAATATCCTCATCCTCCGGAACACCAACTTTTACCTTTAATACCGGATATTCCTGAGCTTCCCGGATTTTCTCTGCTATTACTTCGGGTCTATCAATCCCGATCGTGAACGATGTGACAGGAGTCTTATCCGGATTGAGTCCCCATAATTTCCAAAGGGGGATTTTTAATTTTTTTCCGATGAGATCGTGTAGAGCAATATCTATTGCAGCTTTGGCTGATTCATTTTCCGGAGCAAGGTTATCAACAAAAGAGAGAATATCTTCCAGTTGAAACGGGTCTTTAAAAACTGCGAGATCTATCCTACCGAGAAATTTGAGAACGGACTCCTGACTTTCCCCATATCGGCCGGATGGCGCTGCCTCCCCGTAACCAATATCTTCGCCGTCTTCTATCTCAACGAGTACATTTTTCTGCTCAGTCCGCGATCCGCGCGTTATCGTAAAAGGATGGCGGAGGTTGAGCGTATATGGCTTGCATCGGAGTTTCACTGTACACGCTCGCAGAGTGCGGTAACAAAAGACTGTTTGTCGAACGGCTGCAGATCGGTGATTTTTTCTCCGATCCCTATATATTTGACCGGAATCTGAATTTCCTGTGTTAATCCGAGAATTACACCGCCTTTAGCTGTCCCGTCTAGTTTTGTGAGAATAAGTCCGGTAATGCCGACAGCCGCATTAAACTGCCGCAGCTGTTGAAATGCATTCTGACCGGTTGAGGCATCGAGGACAAGGAGGATTTCCTGCGGGATTTTTGGATCTACTTTCTGTAGAACCCGTTTAATTTTTTTTAATTCCTCCATCAGGTTCACTTTTGTATGGAGTCTACCCGCTGTGTCGATGATGAGAACATCAATGTCTCGTGCTATCGCCGAGTTGAGAGCATCGAATGCAACAGCAGCCGGATCGGCTCCGTGTGCCTGCCTGATGATTTCCACACCTGCGCGTTGTGCCCATATCTCGAGCTGTTCATTTGCGGCAGCGCGGAAAGTATCAGCCGCTGCAATAATCACCCGTTTCCCCGCATGCCGGTAATTGTGCGCGAGTTTACCTATAGTTGTCGTCTTTCCGACACCATTTACACCGACAATCAGAATGGCATGTGGTTTGCCCTCTGTGACGGGTGTGAATAATTTCTCGGCATTCTCATCACCTCCTGCCAGAATTTTTCCTATTTCATCCTTAAGGAGTTTTTCAAGTGCGGAAGGGTCTTCGTATCCTTCTTCCTTCACGCGTTTCCGGAGATTGTCGATAATTGTCGACGTCGCTTTTACGCCTACGTCACCTCCAATTAATATTTCTTCAATACTCTCGATTACAGAATCATCAATCTTCGATTTTCCCGCAATGATTCGCTGAATTTTACCGAAGAGATTATCTCTCGTTTTGGACAATCCCTCTTTCAACCGATCGAACGTTATCGAATTAAAAAATCCCATAAATGCGCCAATGAATTATGCATTATAACTTCTTAACTTCCAGTACTGCAAAAAAGCGTCTGAGGTAAAATGCGAATGACGACACGAGTAAGAGCGTACTCAATACGAGAAGTATTGTTGTGATCTCATTAAGATTTTCAATATTGAGGAAGGATAAAATAAGATAGACGGTCATAACAGCGACTGCCCATTTACCAGTTGTATTTGAGGGAAGAGTTGTGCTTTTTTTTCTCTGCAGATAGAGACCACCCAACAGAATAAGCGCATCGCGCAAGAAAACGGCGATGAAGAACCAGAGCGGTATTTTATGCTGAAGCAGAAGGATGAAGGCGACTACTGCAATACCGGTTTTATCCGCCAGCGGATCTATAACCTTGCCGAACTCGGTTACCTGATTAAGCCGTCGCGCGAGGATACCGTCGATTATATCGGTCATGGCCGCAACAATTATCAAGGCGAGGAGGAACCAGTGTTTTGATGGATCATTCTGGAGGAGGAGCAGGGAAATCGGGACTAGAAGGAGGATACGTGCGAGACTTAATACGTTTGAGATTGTCCATTGTACCCTGATCATACTACATTTCGTTCTCAAGCTTGGATTTTCCGTTTTCAACCGGTGTGGGAAATATTCCGCTGAAGCATGCCGTACAATAGGATTCGCCATGCTCATGCGGTACCGATTCAAGGAGCTTATCGATTGATAAGTAACCCAGGCTGTCGACCTGGAGTTCCTGACGGATTTTTTCCACTTCCCCGCCGGACCAATTCGCGATCAATTCGCCTTCCGTCGGAAAATCCATACCATAATGACAGGGATAGCGGATTGGCGGTGACGTTACACGAAAATGAATCTCTCTCGCTCCTGCGTTGCGGACTAGCTTTACTAACTGCTTGGATGTCGTACCGCGAACGATGGAATCGTCGATGATGACTACTTTCTTTCCGTTGAGAACGCCTTTTACCGTATTGAATTTCGTTCGGACTTTCATTTCCCGTACATCCTGCATCGGTTGTATGAACGTCCTCCCGACGTAGTGACTGCGTATCAAGCCGATCTCGTACTTGGCTTTGTTGCCTAGTTTATTGCTTTGTGTTACAAAACCAAGAGTTGCAGTATTACTTGAATCGGGTACATTTATAACGACGACCGATTCCGTTTCATCGTCCTCGCGGACCGGGTGTTCCAGGGCGAGAGATTTACCCAATTTACGTCTGACCTTATCGACATTCTCACCGAATATTTTGCTGTCGGGTCTTGAAAAATATATGTATTCAAAAATACAGTGATGGGGTTGAGTCTTTTCGGATTTAATCCGGAACGATTTAACCTCACCCGTCTTCAGAGTTTCCTGATCAAATACGAGCAATTCCCCCGGCGCAACTTCGCTGATATATTCCGCGTTAATGATATCGAAGGCGCACGTTTCGGAGGAGACAACAAATGCATCCCCGAGTTTGCCGACGGCAAGAGGTCTCCATCCATGTGGATCGCGTGCGGCTACAAGTTTATCGTTGATTAAAACCGTCAGTGAATAAGCCCCCTCTACTTGCCGCAGCGCTTCTATAATCTGCCTGATGGGATCTTTTTCCGCGCTTTTAGCCATCAGATGGAGGATGATTTCGGTATCTGAGGTTGTCTGGAAGATTGTGCCATGGTCCTGAAGCTTTTTTCGGAGGACACGAAAATTTGTAAGGTTCCCGTTATGAGCGATGGCGATGTTGCCATCCCTGTAGTTCACTGTGAGAGGTTGGATATTCAGCCGGTTATCGGACGCGCCTGCCGTGGAGTAGCGATTGTGTCCGATCGCCGCGCAGCCGATGAGGTATTCTGTAAGCAGCGTATCACCTTTGAATACGTCGTTCACCAGACCAAAATCTTTATGAACGCGGAAGTGGTATTTCGAATCGGCGGCATCGTAGTATGACGTAACTATACCGGAAGCTTCCTGCCCGCGATGTTGCTGGGCATAAAGCCCGTAGTAGCTCATCTGTGCGGCATGGGGGTGTCCATAAATACCGAAAACAGCACAATGATCATGAGGTTTATCGTCGGAAAATCGTATTCCGGTCACAATTTCAAATGTTTGCATAGAGTATATTACGGAAAATATCGTTTGAACTCAACTCTCCCGCCATGAGAGAATCGTGTCGCATTTGTATTTTTCATCATTCCTGAGAGGGTAATCTGTGGTAAAATGGAGTCCCCTGCTCTCTTTTCTGTCGATCGCAGACCGAACGATTAAGTCTGCAACCATTGCCAGATTCCTGAGTTCGATGAGACCTTCGGTAATTTTTGTTTTTTTATAAAAATTTTCAATCTCATCTCTTATCAGCTGTAACCGCCTACGGGCACGGTCGAGTCGTAAGTCCGATCTCATGATTCCGACATAATCCCACATCAGCTCCTGAATCTCGCGCTTATCGTGTTCGATGAGCACCCATTCTTCCGCATCGAAGGTTCCGCTCTCGTCCCACTGAGGTATAGTTGGAATTTCAGATTGATGGCTTCGGGGTCTGTCAGAAATATCATTCCACGCTCTATGTGAAAATACCAGTGCCTCAAGCAGTGAATTACTCGCAAGTCTGTTAGCGCCATGGACGCCGGTCATAGCAACTTCGCCGCACGCGTAGAGATTACGGATTGTGGAACGACCGTTCAGGTCGGTTACAACTCCTCCGCAGGAATAATGTGCCGCAGGCACGACCGGAATCCGCTCATTGGTGATATCAATTTTATATTTCAGGAGACATGTTTCGTAGATGTGCGGGAATTTTTGTCGTAACGCTTCGCCGCCGAGATGACGAAGATCGAGGTATACGTGCGGGTCGCCGTATTTTTTTAATTCCGTATCGATCGCCCGTGCGACAATATCACGCGGGGCGAGTTCACCTCTTGGATCGTACTGCTTCATGAACTCCAGCCCATTCATAGTCTGCAAAATTCCACCCGCACCGCGGACAGCTTCCGAGATAAGAAAAGCCGGCGAGCCGGAATTATACAGAGACGTAGGATGGAATTGAATAAATTCCATGTTTCCAATGAGAGCGCCTGCGCGGTATGCCATTGCCACACCGTCACCTGTCGCGATCGGGGGATTTGTGGTATGCAGGTAGACCTGACCTAACCCGCCTGAGCAGAGAATAGAGTATGATGCGAGGAATGTTTTTATTTTCGTTGCAGTCCTGTCGAGCGCATAGACACCCCAGCAATGGATGGGAACTTCTTGATTCTGAAGGTATCCGAGATGATGTTCTGTAATGATGTCGATGGCAAGGTGATTTTCGAATATGTGAATATTCGGATTACTCGCCGCCGCATGGAGCAGTGCACGTTCGATTTCCGCTCCGCTTCGATCATATGCATGAACGATGCGATTTCGGGAGTGGCCTCCTTCCCTTCCCAGATCAAGTAATTCACCCTTCATGGTAAATTCTACTCCGATCGACATTAACTCTCTGAGCAGTATCGGCCCTTCCCGTACGAGAACATCAACCGCATCAGGATGACAGAGTCCGACACCTGTATTCAGCGTGTCTTGTATGTGGAGTTCATGTGAATCATCCGACGATACAACCGCAGCGATTCCACCCTGCGCATAGTTTGTATTCGATTCGGCCTTCTCCTTTTTTGTGATGATTGCGACCGTGCCATGACGAGCCGCCTTTAAAGCAAAAGAGAGACCAGCAATACCGCTGCCGATAACTAGAAAATCGGTTCGGACATCTCCGGCTGACGATTTCTGCATATCCGGATTCATAAACTTCGCATCAGTAATCTGTAAACAAAGTGCGTTGACGTCTCAAGCTCCGGGATCGTGCCGTTGTTTTGGATGACAAAATCTGCCATGGTTGCTTTTGTACGATTTGAAAGCTGCGACTTAATTCGTGCGCTGATATTGGTCTCCGACTCGCCATCTCTGAGTATCATGCGACGAATCCGGACATCCCTGTCGGCATCCACGACAACGATGTAGTCGAATTTATTCTGGATGCCCGCCTCATAAATCAGAGCAGCTTCTATAATAACAATTTTATAAAGTCCGGAGCGACGGATATTTTCGATAGTTCGATTTATCTCATGAATGACCACAGGA
>CAYGXH010000068.1:5902-10334 GCA_964353675.1 uncultured Chlorobiaceae bacterium | reverse complement strand
ATCCATAGAAGAAAACATCACTCTGAAGTACTCCCGCACGCTCTCCGAATCGTACCCAGCGTACCGCATTCCCCATATCCGCGAACGGCGGTTTTCTCCCGAAGCATTATATGCTGTCCTCGAGGATATACACAGTCATTCATCATCTCTCATAAATATTTCCTCAGGAGGCACGTCTTTTGAGGATCGCTGTATCTATCATATCCAAATCGGACGTGGTCCGATGCAGGTACTCCTCTGGTCTCAGATGCATGGAGATGAACCGACAGCAACGATGGCAATTTGCGATATTCTGAAGTACTTCTCCGTCACACACGAAGAATCTGCCACACAAAGGATGCTCTCTTCACTGAGACTTCATTTCATACCCATGGTAAATCCGGACGGCGCATTACGGTTTCAGCGCCGCAATGCGCAAAACATCGATATTAACCGCGACGCACTCGCACTTCAGACACCGGAAGCATGCTTTCTTAAAGAACTTCAATCGAATATACGGCCGCACTTCGGATTCAATCTCCACGATCAGGAATTAAGCACGGTCAGTAACACAAAAATAATTTCCGCAATGAGCCTCCTCGCCCCGGCACACGATCACGAGAGGTCGGATAATCCCATACGCACGCGCGCAAAGCACCTCGCCGCAACTTTTAATACGATCCTCCAGGAATACATCCCCGGCAGAGTGACCAAGTATGACGACAGTTATGAAGGACGGGCATTCGGCGACAATATGCAGAAATGGGGAACAAGCACTCTGCTTATCGAATCGGGTCATAACGTGAATGACCCGGAGAAAGAATCAATCCGAAAATTGAATTTTGTTGGGATTATTTCTGCTCTCTTCTCTATCGCGACCGATGAATACATGACATCCGATTCCAGCGGGTACGAGGAACTGCCGCTGAACGGAAAGCGGGCGTATGACATCATCATACGGAACGTCACTATTGAACAGAGCGGTAAGCGAAAAACAGTTGCAGACCTGGCCGTTTCCTACCAAGTGGATACACACTCAGAGCTGCCGCCGAAGCTTGTTGACGTGGGTGATTTACATCCTTTCGTCGGACTGAAAGAAATCGACGCCACAGGTAAAATCATTTCCCCGGAAATACTCCGTATCAATGAGCCGTTCGACTGGGAAAAATATTTTTAACTTTCCCCATCGATCAATTACATCTACATACTTCTGCCAATCAGGATTGGCACGAGCACCCAGAAAATAATCCACAGAGACAGAGAAACAGTAATTCCGGTTCCGGTCGGTTTCCCCGAGCACTTCGCCAGACCGATACCTGCCACAACCATCTGCCAGATTGTTATTATGTTGAGTGCGGCAAGAAGCAAATGGATGAAGTTTTTTCTGTCAAATGAATTCAACACAAGGAGAGAAGCGCCGGGAGAGGCAAGGATCGATCCCATTGCATGTATCATGAGGAGTGTTACTATCGAACCTACAATGCCAATCAGTATTGCCAGCCCATACACCTCCAACATTTTTTTATACCCCGAAGGTGATTTCAGAAGAAACTTACCGGCAATCCAGAACAGTAGCGCACCCACGAAAAGGCTTACGGATACCATAACGACCGCCATAACCGCGCCGGTAATAATGATAATCGACGAAGATTCCATCATCTCTGTTGCACTCTCCATCTGCTCCTGTGTCATCTCACCTTTATCAACCCGTTCCTGCATTGCCTGCTGTTGAGGTTCCAGTGCCTGCTGGCGCAGAACCTGATTTGAGAGAATTGCGTATGTCGAAATAAGTGCGATGATAATCGCGAGCAGATACGGAATAACCCATGATGAAGCCCTGACGGGTGATTGAGAGACTTCCGTGTATAGTTCACCGGGTGAAGTAAAAACATTGACCATCCTGTCGAAGAATGACGATTTTTGCGGTTCACTGCCCGTAATCGTAGAATTGTTTTCCATAGTATCTCCTTAATTTTCACTGAAAATAATGAATAATTACTCAATTCACAATTCTATGTGGAAGTCTTTAACAATGTCCAAGAAATTACCTCTCCCCCTGAATCCCCCTCTCCAGATCCTTCGACTTCTCAGAACAAGCGCATGGAGAGGGGGACAGTGGCCCGCCCCCGCCTGCCGTTGCTTGTTCTTATGCAGCGGGCAGGCGACCGAAAGATACATGAGCTTAGTCTCGGTCGTTCGGGCGGGGTGAGGGGGTGATGTAAACGCAATAAACCGTTTATTTCAAAAAGGTCTTGATTTTAATCGAATGCTTTGTTATTTTGGCACAGGCAGAGTTTTACCATTCAATGCAGAAATTAACGGTAGATGAAATACGCAGACGGTTCGAATCGTCCCGGGAATTCAACGAAATTTTCGACGCATTCGAACAGGCCATCGAACAGCATATAGACGACATCGAGCTTTACAGACAGCTCTTCTGGAATCAGTCGCTGAAAGCCGAGGAACTGACACTCTTCGGTGAAAAGCTGTCAAAAGAATTTACACACCTATCCTATGATGTCTACATATGGCTTGCGAGGATTTTCGAGGTTACACACTCGGTCAACGACAACTATGAACTTGCCCTCCGGTACTACAGGAAAGCCGCAGAATCCCGACCCAACGATACCAAACCATACCTCGATGCCGCAGAGTGTTACGAACATGATCTGCGGATTCCGCCGATATACTCTCTCATCGAATTTCTTAAGCAGGGAGCCCTTACAGTTCCTGAACCGAAACCGATCTACGAAAAACTTGCCCATTTCTATGAGCTTACCGGAAACGATGAGATGAGCATGTTTTACAAGCGGAAGCTCGAAGAGGGACCGCCCCCTTCGCCGCCGCCAACAAATCAATGAAATTTCTCAAAGGGTACTTATTCATCTTCGGAGCGGCCACGTTCTGGGGAATCGCAGCCACAATCGCAAAGTATCTCTTCAGCCAGAACGTCGGGACACTCATTCTCGTGCAGACGAGAATGACATTTTCATTTCTCGTTCTTCTCACGATCTTCGTTGCACGTTATCCGCAGCTTCTGAAGATCCGGATGCGGGATTTATACATGTTCGCACTTCTCGGGATCATCGGCGGTGCAGGGTCCAATTTCACGTACTACTTCACTATCGAACAGACCAATGTCGCAACGGCGATACTTCTTCAGTACCTTGCGCCACTCCTCGTTCTTATATATGCCACGTTCACCGGTGAAGAGCACGTAACCGTATTAAAATTTACGGCAGGGATCATCTCCCTCGCGGGATGCTACCTTGCCGTACTCGGTAAAGATTTTTCGCTCCTCTCATTAAGCAGTATCGGACTTATCTCCGGAGTTGCATCAGCCTTCTGCTGGGGTTTTGCCAACGTGTGGCTGCGGCGCCTCCTGAAAAAATACAACATGTGGACTTGCCTCTTCTATTCATTTATGTTTGCGTCGCTTTTCTGGATAGTCGTTAATCCACCATGGAACATCATCTCTGCCGGATACTCAGGCGACACATGGCTGACATTCTTCGGATTCGCGATGATTTCCATCCTGATACCTCACTCGCTCTATTTTTCCGGTATGCGATATCTAACTGCATCCGTTGCGATTATTACGGCGACCTTCGAACCGATTGTTGCAATCATCACCGCATTTATATTTCTGCATGAAGTTCTGGAGCCAATCCAGATAGCAGGCGCTCTCCTTGTCATCACGGCGATTGCGCTTCTGCAAATTAAACATAAAGAAGTGCAGATCGCAGAGGAACCTGTACCGTTTTCACACCGTGAATAAGGTGATACCTTGATGACCGAACGAAGGCGCGATAAATTCCTTGCTGTCATTAAACAGCGACAGCCTGATCTCACCGTCGTAATGGAAAACATCCACGATCCTCACAACGTCAGCGCAATCCTGCGAACAGCGGATGCCGTAGGAATTCTGGAAGTACAGCTTGTATACGTGGGCACGGAATTTCCTGCTCTTGGGAAAAAAAGCTCGGCGAGCGCGCTAAAGTGGGTGAAACGGAACAAATTCTCATCGATACCGGAATGTTATAACGAACTCCGCCGACGCGGATTCCGTATTTACGCAACACGACTTGGCAAAAGGTCGCGGTCTTTCTATGATATCGACCTTACTGGGAAAGTTGCCTTAGTTTTCGGCAACGAGCACCGCGGCGTATCCGCCGAAGCTTCGGAGCTTGCCGACGGCAACTTCCAGATTCCAATGACGGGAATGATCGAGAGTCTGAACGTCTCCGTTGCATGTGCAGTAACACTATATGAAGCATTCCGGCAGAGGCACAGCGCCGGTTCCACCCAAAAGCTCAGCGATGATGAGATGAATAAACTCTTTACTGAATGGATTAAGAAATAGCTTGTTGATTGTTGATTTCCGATTTCTGACGAAGCTGATTTCCGATTTCTGACGAAGCTGATTTCCGATTTCTGACGAAGCTGATTTCCG
>CAYGXH010000068.1:0-5654 GCA_964353675.1 uncultured Chlorobiaceae bacterium | reverse complement strand
ATTTCCGATTTTATCTTCCCAAACACAGAGACAAAAATCGGAAATTGATGTAAATTGGAAATCTGGCTCTGTTTGGCTAGGCTTCTACTATACTCAAATTTCCGATTTTATCTTCCTAAAACCAGAGACAAAAATCGGAAATTGTCAGCCGTACACTTCCTCAACGAGGCTAGGTAAAATCTCTCCCGATTTCCCGAGAAGAACTTCATCGGCAAATGGGCTTAGTTCGGTGCGTTCGATGTTGATTTCAACGGTGTAAGCGCCTGCACGTTTCGCAATCCGCGGAATTTCTGCGGCAGGATAAACAACCGCCGATGTACCTATGGCGAAAAAGACCTGAGCGGTCTCGGCAGCTTTTACACCCGCATTCCACGGCTTCTCAGGCAAGAGCTCGCCAAACCAAACTACGTCCGGCCTGATCAATCCCCCGCACGCGCAGTGAGGAACTGTGCCGCAGCGCAGAACTTCGTCATCGTTCGCATTCTTGCCGCAATCGATGCAGTAATTCCGCATGATATTTCCATGCAGTTCATATACATTCTTACTTCCGGCATGGATGTGGAGATTGTCTACATTCTGCGTGATGACGGCAAAGTTATCGTGGTGCCGCTCCATCTCTGCTATGGCGTAGTGTCCGGGATTGGGGCGGATTGTCTCAATAATGCGCCTTCGGTACTGATACCATTCCCACACAAGCTCAGGATTCCTGACAAATGCCTCGAAGTTTGCAAGCTCCTCCGGTCTAAACTGTTTCCATAAACCATTTTCACCCCGGAAAGTAGGAACGCCGCTCTCTGCGGATATACCGGCACCCGTAAGTACAGCGACGGACGAGGCGCTCCGTAATTTTTTCACAAGTTCTTCCGAAAATATCTGCGTTCCCATAGTCCGATAAATGATTACTCCGGAACCAGAGTGAGACGGTCCCAGTTCTGTTTCCGGATTACTTTCCAATCCATTGTCGTTGTTTTGTATCCCCCGTTGAGCCACAATGAAGTTTGATCGCTGTAGTGAGGATGAAGAGGTTGTCCCGACTGTCCGAGATTGTTCACCATCCGGGCGGCTGCCGGCTCTGCTAAATCTACGATCTGACGCATCGAGGGACCCGCGAATACGAAATACGGATCGGTCAGCTGGAAGGCGCCTTTGTTTATGGTTTGTCCGCTGCCGCCTGCGGGGAATGGACCGACGTTGAAAATCCTATCCAGAGGTTTCTTCACAATAAAAGGGTGCTTGTAGAGAACCTGGTGCATTTTACCCCATTGCCACGTTTTCATCTCGGGTCCGAATTTTCTCTCCAGTTCGCCGAGCGCTTCCAAAAAACTTTTCCTGATGATGTCGCTCTTCGTCTCGATGGTATCGGTCCGAACATCATCAAACCAGAGCGATTGTTCTTTCTTAATTAACTGTTCCGTGATGCGATACGGAGAGATGGGATAGTACACAAAATCGTAAAAGAGATTTTCTCCCAGTTCATCCATGAATATATTTTCAACGAGGCGGACGAAGAATGTATTTACCATCGATGATGCTATATCGTCTGATCCGCACCTGTTGTTCCAACTGCGGAGGTAGACAAGCGCGCTCCGGACAGTCGGAGGTTCGGATACGTCATCTGAAAACACCCTGAGCGCTTCCCCGACCAGGAACTTTTCATAGGGGCCCATAATATCCTGTTGGAACTGCTCGAAATCCTGGGCGGATAATTTTTCCTGCGATAGAAGTTCCTTTATCCTCTCGTACCTGTGGGACGGTTCCCACAACGCAGAGATGTAGTACGGAAATGTTTCGCCTCCGAATTCCTGATTGGCGAAAGCGATGTACCCTTCTTTCGGGTTCCACCCCCGCGGTAATTTTTCAAACGGGATGTACCCGCTCCACTCGTCGTCTTTTGTCCATCCTTTCAGAGGGAGAACACCGGTTTTCTTTCCGCGGTTCGGAACACGCCCTGTCATCCACCATCCGATGTTACCCTTCACGTCGGCATACACGGCACACTGTGCCGGTACTGCAAGCTCTTTCAATCCGTCGGCAAATTCACTTGCTCGTGCGGCACGATTCATTTTGTAGAAACCTAAAATTTCATCACTTACGTCAAATCCTGTCCATCGCATTGAGACCGGCGGCTTTTTCCGGACTTCATCTGTAAACGGGTGATGAGCACGCGGATGAATATCGCTGATGATGACGCCATGATGCGTTTCCCTGACGTTCAGCTCGAGGCTGTCGGAACGACCGATATAGATCACTTCTTTCCGGATCCTCATTGGCAAGGATTTATTATTATGGATATAGCGGTCGGATTTTATCGAATCTTCCTGTTCAACGTAAAAATCTGCATCATCGAGCATTGCATTTGTGAAGCCCCATGCAAGCGAATCGTTATGCCCGATAGCGACAAGCGGAATACCAGGTACAGTCACACCGTAGACATTCCAGCCGGGCGCCGTCATGTGCACTTCATACCAGTGTGAGGGGAGGGTGATTATGAGGTGCGGATCGTTAGCAAGGAGTGGTTTTCCACTCATTGATTTTGATCCGTCGATGACCCACGCATTACTGCCGGCAGAAAACCCTCCGCTCCCGAAGCGGCGACGGTACTCCTTCACAACTTCGCAGAATTGTTTAACCTGGATGCCGGATGGTAAAGAAATATTTAACGCAGATTCACGTGAGCGCGTATCGGTCTGCTGTGGGAACAGTTCGTTGAATTTTTCCTGAGATACGAGCGATTCGATGCGTCCGTAGGTAAGATCGACCCACCAGGAAAAACTCAGTTCCCACGCCAACAGGCGCACGAGCAGGAGAGAATGTTGCGGTGTCCACTTCTCAGGTTCGCAATCCGTCATATCAAACTCGATCGGATAACGACCTTTGTGCGTACGAATAAATTCGTTTACACCTTCTGCATAATCTTCAAGCACGCTTCGTGAAGTCGGGTGAAGGTGTTCATACATGGAATCGGCAAGGTAACTGAATCCGAGTGTTCGGAAGAGAACATCAAACTCAACCCCTGCCGTATCGAGTATCTCCGAAAGTCTTCCTTCACCTGCTCTTCGCGCAAGCTCCATCTGCCAGAGGCGATCCTGTGCATGGACGTACCCCACTGTGTACATAAGGTCATGCTCATCCCCGGCGGAAATGTGCGGCACACCATATTCATCTCTATAGATCTCAACAGTCTCGTGCAGTCCGGAAACAGATATTTTTCCTATGGTTTTGGGCCAGGATTTCGTCACGAGGTTATGCAAAAACAATCCCACCGTAACGAGGGTAATGAGCAGTATAAAACCCAGCCCGATTGCAGCTTTCGCGCCCCGTGTCATATTACAATCTTCAGTTGATTGGAGGAATTATTCGTGCCGAGCATAGAAATAAAAATCCCGTCTTCACATAACGAGTGAAGACGGGACAATATAGTTGTTTGATGATTCTATTGCAAAACGCTAAAACCTGTACGATGCAGTGGCGAGGATGGTATGTGTGTGAACTTCCTCGGCTGTTGTTGCATATTCAACAACGTGATCGGTTTCCCAGAAACCATATGCATACCCAATGTCAAACTTTACAGAATTTTCCACGATCCAACCCAATCCGCCGGTAATATATTTTTGATCATTCGGTGAAGAATCAAAAACGTATGGTGAGGGAAGGTAAGCGAAACCTCCACGCAGTTCGAGGTCAGTCCCCGGGATTGCAACCTCGGCACCCACACGTAAGTTGACAGTCGCTTCCATGTCTTCCTTAATCACGGTATTTTCCTGTATCAGATCGGAGTAGGTATTCCTGAATTCCATTTGCGTCCAGTCAGTATAATCGGCGCCGGTCGTGAGCATGAGAGGGCCAAACGACCATGATATACCGCCGCTTAGGACAAACGGTGAGACGATGTCAAACTCTGAGATCCCACTGTAGTAGTCGATACTATCCAAGGCCGGATTATCGTCGAGAAATTGCTGCTCCTGCGCGTAATCATCTCTCAAAGAGAAGTAGGACGGAAATTTTATATTGAAGCCAATTCTACCTTGCTTATTCGGGAACTCATGTAAGATACCGACTCTCGCTGTAAAACCTCCGATATCCTCATCGATTGTATATTTCTGCAGGTATTGATAGAGATAGTAGTTGTTATCTTCGTCATCCTCGAGGTAATCCCTGGTGTATGTGTAGGAACCGGATAAAAAAGTAAGCGATGCGCCTACGAAGAGATTTTGTACGGCCTCAACGGCACCTGCTACAATCCAGTTATTGATTCCACCGCTTTCAAGGATTTTCCCTCTCATTGTAATATTATCTGGGTAGCTAACTGTCTCTGACTGGTAATTGAAACCACTGAATCCGAGTGCGCTCGTGAAGTCAGTTTGTCTACCGTATCCAAGAGCAAAAACCAGGCTTCCCTTCAGTACAGGGAAAGGATACACTATTCCGAGTGCATTCAAATTGGTGGCGCTGTTGCTGAAAGATTCCTTCGTACCGAATGCAGTTGCTTCATTACTGAAAGAATAGTGTGAAAGACCAAGGGACACTTCGTTTCGTCCGATCTGAGCAAGTCCCGCCGGGTTCCAGTAAACTGCGGAGTAATCATTTGCGATGGCAACGTATGCGGTTCCGAGGCCTAATGGGCGGGCACCGAATCCGACACCCAGATACGACAGTCGCCGCGCATCTTCCTCTGATTGTGAGAATATCAGATTGGAGAACACGACGCTGGAAATAAGCAGAATGATGATCAGTTTGCTAATGTTTTTCATATGACAATACTTTCTTCAATTATTGAAAAACTCTTATGGACGTCGACCGCCGGAACTACTCCCGCGACTACTGCTTCCCGATCTGCTGCCGGAAGATGATGGCGGGCTGCTGCTCCTCGGTGATGAAGAGGAAGGCGGCGTATAACTTGGCGTTTGACTCCGCGATGAACTGCTGTTCCCGGATCTGACTCCGGAAGAAGGTTGTGAGCTGCTGTTCCTCTGTGGAGTGTAACGTGGTGTCTGGCTTCGCGATGAGTTGCTCCTGACACTTTCCTTACCGGGTTTACGGCCAGTGCCTGAATCCTTCGAAGGCGTACGGGCAGCAGGACGTTCGGTGCGTACTTGTGGTGTTTTCTCCCTGGTTTGCTCGCTCTGCCGTCGTTCGATCTTTGTTCCTGATTCAGTGCTGTTCGACTTTCTATCTGAAGATCCACTGTTCCATCTGTTATCACTATCCCGTATACTGCTCTTTTCCCGAGCCGTTTCGGTGGTGCCTGTTCTTTTTGAAGCAGAGGATGCTCCGTCCGGAGCGCGCATCACACGTGAGGCTGCAGGAACATCATCGCGGAGACCGCTAGTTCCATCCCATTGACTTCCACCCACTCGCCTGTCGGTCCCGCCCGCCCGCACCACTCCGAAATCTCTCCTGCCTACATTCACGTATTGTCCCTCATACCCGTAGTAATTCCCCCACGGATTGGAATAGTAAGGATAGTAAAAGGGATAGTTGTACGGACTGTAGTACGGGCTATAGTATGAAGAGTAGTACCAAGGATTGTATCCCCATGAGTACCAGGGATCATACCAGCCACCGTAGTAATCATACGTCCATATGTTATTGTATGCAAAACTAAACGCGGACGAGGGCCAGTAATTCATGGGATAGTAAAACGTGAAGCCCAC
>CAYGXH010000067.1:0-10398 GCA_964353675.1 uncultured Chlorobiaceae bacterium | reverse complement strand
GTGAAGTGATATCCTGCATCCGGTGTTGCTGTCAGTTGAACTGATGTACCATGATTATAAGTTAGCTGATCGGGTACTTTGGCAACTGATCCGTTGACTGCTGATACTGTGAGTGTGTATGTGTTAATCGCAAAGTTAGCGGTAATCGATTTATTACCATTCATCACTACTGTAAGTGGATTATCGGTTCCTGATGCATCCCCACTCCAGCCTATAAAGTGATACACTGGATCAGCTGTGGCAGTTAACTGGACTGATGTACCATGATCATATGTCAGTTGTTCAGGAACCTTCGCCACCGAACCGTTTGTGGCTGATACTGTGAGGGTGTATGTGTTAATCGCAAAGTTAGCGGTAATCGATTTATTACCATTCATCACTACTGTAAGCGGATTATCACTGCCTGATGCGTCACCGCTCCAGCCTGTAAAATGATACCCTACGTCTGGTGCTGCTGTCAGTTCAACCGATGTACCATGATCATAAGTTAGCTGATCTGGGACTTTCGTTACTGAGCCATTGATCGCTGATACGCTAAGTGTATAGGTATTGATTGCAAAATTGGCAGTAATCGATTGATTACCATTCATCACTACTGTAAGTGGATTATCAGTGCCTGATGCATCTCCGCTCCAACCTGTGAAGTGATATCCTGCATCCGGTGTTGCTGTCAGTTGAACTGATGTACCATGATCATACATCGGTCGATCGGGGACTTTTGTTACCGAGCCATTTGTGGCTGATACAGTAAGCGTATAAGTATCTATGGCGAAGGATGCGCTGATGGTATGATTATCTTTTACATTCGTGAATGTATAATTTGTTACAGGTCCGACTGACACATCATCAACTAAAACATCGGCTATATGGTAATTTGCATCTGGAGTTATTGTGAATGATTGATCGGATCCATGTTCGACAACGACGGTTCCCGATGGAGCAATAGTTCCGTGGATGCCTGCGTTTACGATAATATTATACGTCTTAATTTTACCGACTGCGAACTCCCCGAATGCAGTTAATCCAGACGCTTCTGTGCTTGTCATCGTCCGGGAGCCTATAACGGGAGGATCCCATGTAGATGCATCATATCTATCAACAATAAAAGTGTTTGGATCTGCCCCCCCATCAATGTCGGTCGACGCATAATTGAATGTTGCATCGTACTGTGCTGCAAGTGTTCCGTCGCCGGTCAGTGTCCAGTACCGGTTGACGCTATTCGACCCATCGATGATAGAATTGCTCAGATTTGGATGGTCTGATGATGTTGTATATGTGGTGAGATTTCCGGCAGTTGAGACCGCATCAAAATTAAGATTAACCGGACTATAGATACTGGCATCGCCAATTTCAAATATTGCAGAAGTTGTTCCGGTTGAAATATACTTTTTGAGATTCCCATAGACATGTCCGCTCGTGCGGCTAACAGTGCCCGAAGAAGTAAGAGCCACTGTATATGATCCGGTAGTAATTATACCTGAGGTCAACCTGAGCGTACCATTTACATTAACGTTTGTACCGAGAGTCACTCCTGAAGAGTTATTAATGTCAAGACCTTGGAATGTCGTTACACTTGTTCCACCGATCGATTGCACGCTTGTGCCTGTCATCAGGACCGTACTGCCGGTATTAATTGACAACGTTCCCGTTGAATTTTTGAGCCAATTTCCTCTTACTGATAGAGTTCCTGTTCCAATTGCGATCGTGCCGGTACCCGACAGCGTGATATTTCCGTACGAGTTTGCAACAGAAACATTCTGCGTAGCAGACGAGCTATTTGCATATTCGACTGTGCTTGCAGCGTCAAGAGAGTAAGTGCTGAATCCTGTGGGGAATGAGCTTGCGGCAGTTGTACCGCTGCCGACGACAAGCTTCGAATTTGGATTGAGTGTAAGGGTCCTGCCTGCGGTACCGGTTATATTATAAGCAGATGTACCATATGAAGTATTTAAAACACTGTTGCTTGCTATTGTTAAGTTACCCTGAAAATTGGTCGTAGTTAAATTTTTCCGTAAAGCAACACTAACAGGATTGCTGATGATAATATTATTGAATAAGATGTTTGCACTGTTCGAGATGGTTTGCGCAGCCGAGCCGTTATAGTTAAAAGTTACAGTTGTTGACAGCGTGACACCTCCCGGATTAAGAAACGGATCCGGGGTACCGGCAAGATTCAGTGTTATATTAACGCCCGCAGTGAATGATAGCGTTCTGCCATTGAGATTTATTTGTGTAAGATTGTAAGTACCCGTACCGCTCCACTGTGAACTCCTATTCAGGGTAATAATGAATGAATGAGTACCAACCGCATCGATTGTACCTAGGTTAACCAGGTCTTGTCCTCCAGCCCTGCCTGTAGTAAGAATCCTCCCCGTACCATCTCCCTGCAATACCGCGCCAGCTTGTACGGTTAGAGTATTAAGAGTCGTAGTATTCACATTTACCGTTACGGTCGTCCCAGTAGCGATGATAACATCATCATTGCTTGCTGGAGCGCCGGCTGGATTCCAAACGGCAGCATTATTCCAATTACCGGAGCTGATGCTTGTTTTCGTTGCGGCGAAATTAGCATTAAGATTAAGAAGCAATAGAAAAAACTGGATAACCGTAAAAAGGCAGACCCTCAAATACCGGTTCATATTTTCCTCTAAAAAAATTGAAAAATGGTGCATAGCCTAATGAATACTCGCAAATAATATGCCATTATCGCAAATATCTAAACTAAGCAAATTGCACACAAATATTTAGAAGGGGGAAAATATTACCGATGGTAAGAGGTAATAATTACATATATTTAATTACTTCTGGGGTATCAATAAAATGAGGTTATAAGAATCACGAGCCTTGGAGGATGTTTATAGTCAATGAGGCAAAAAAAACCGACATAAAGCCGGGATTTATCATATAGATTTTTAGTTTAAGGATTTTTATCCTTCACATATTTTTTCGCCCATTCAAACATTTCCGCAAGCGTATGAAGAACCGATTCCCGGGCTATGTAACCGTGACTCTCATGCGGGAGGAGAACAAGTCGGGCAGTACCACCATTTCCTTTGATTGCCTGGTACAGCCGTTCAGATTGCATTGTATGAGTTCCCGGATTATTATCTGCTTCCCCATGGATGAGGAGTATAGGCTCATTAATCTTGCTTGCGTAAGTGAATGGGGATACCTTCATATATATTTCCGGAGCTTCCCAAAATGAGCGCCTTTCACTCTGAAAGCCGAACGGAGTGAGCGATCGGTTGTATGCGCCGCTTCGGGCGATACCTGCCGCAAAATCATCAGAATGTGCAAGAAGGTTTGCAGTCATGAAAGCGCCGTAACTGTGTCCCATCACAAGAACTCTGTTCCTGTCTGCGACTTCCATTGAATCAAGCTTGTCGATCGCTGCACGTCCGGAATTAACAACCTGTTCGATGAACGTATTATTCATCGTTTCGGGATCTCCAACAATCGGCATGGTCGCATCCATGAGAACGGCATAACCCTGTGTGAGGAAAAAGAGCGGTGACGATCCGCGGAAGAACGTAAAGGAATTTGGCGAGCCCCGCACCTGACCCGCTGTACTCGGATCCGAGTATTCCAGAGGATATGCCCATATTATCAACGGTAATCTTGTTCCCGCCTGATAACCGGGCGGCAGGTACAACGTGCCTGATAGCTGAACTCCGTCGGTACGGTAAAATTTTATAAGAGATTTTTTGACACTTGTGAGCTGGGGCGCTGGATCCTTAAAATCAGTCATCACCGTCCGTTTGCCTCCTGAGAGATCGGTAATATAATAATTTGGTGGAACAGCTTTTGTCTCATATCGGGTGAGAATACGTTTACGGTCACCTTTCACGAAAGTCAGAAACCGCTCGTAGCTCCCGGTGTCACATTGAAAAAGTATCTCCTGTTTTAATGTCTTGAGGTTGAATCGTGCAAGTTTAGGTTGATCTCCTGCATCTGTTGCGCCGCTTCCCGAAAGATAAATCCAATCTCCATCCTGCACCATAAAGGTTTCGCCGTTCGCTGCAGTTTCATAGACCGGCATCCCCGGATCGTTATAAGCGTCGTTTATACTCAGATCGATGATTACTTTCCTCGTCGCGGCCGGTTTCTTAAGATTCATATACGATGATGTACGCCACCGTCGATCACGATCGTATTCCGTTACGACAACTTCATCTCTTCTAGCGGTCCATCCAATTCCAGAGTACCTATGCTGAAGTTTGAGTATCTCCCCCGGCTCCGCTGAGAAGGGCGTCTCCATGTGCAGGATCCTGTCGCGGTGACTTACTTTTTTCATAGGATCACCGTCGTCGAGAGCTTCCGCCCAAATTAAAGTTGCGTCCTTATGTATTTGCCATTCTACATCACGCGGACCTGTAGGGACTCCCTGTGTCGGGATTTCATCGGATATTGGTAGGTCTGCAATTGTGGTAATAAACGTTCCCCGACGATCCCATACCTCCGTCGTGCGTGTGAAGTAATAATAGGGAACACGGTAGGAAAATGGTCGCTTTAATTTCTCGACAAGAAGGTAACGACCGTCCGGTGACTCTTCGGCACCCATTATTAATCCCTGATTCCCAATCATTTCAATCTCACCCGTCTCACTGTCAACAAATACCAATTGTGTATTTGCATAATATTCAAAAAGATCTTCATCGTAAGGATTTTTAAGGAGATCCTGATATGTCTGCACTTTTGCAAATTTACCCGATGTCTCTTCAATAATTGGTCCTTGAGGGATACGCGGTTTTTCCGGTGCAATATGCTGTCCCTCCGGTACGGCACGAACAAGTAGATGCCGGTTATCGCTTGTCCATGCATAAGCCGATCCGAGTATATCAACCAACCGCAGGTTTGGAATTATCTTTATCTTCCCCATCACCGTATTCGCAATTAGCAGTTCAACGCCATCTTCCAGATCGTGGCGAAATGCAATTTTCTTCCCATCATATGACCATACGGGTGCTCCGATACGAGCATCATCCGGCGCTTCAATTACTACATCCTTCCTGCCATCGAACCATTTTATGGTAAACCGAGTGTACTGCTGCAGCCGTTGGCGGGAATGTAATTGCGGATCAATACGTATTCCGGCGAGACGTAAAAAAGGCTGGGCGAGAATCCCGATCGATGGGTGCGGCTTGTAGTCAATGAGCAGCA
This sequence comes from uncultured Chlorobiaceae bacterium, assembly GCA_964353675.1. Taxonomy (GTDB): domain Bacteria; phylum Bacteroidota; class Ignavibacteria; order UBA10030; family SZUA-254; genus CAYGXH01. The sequence continues at coordinate 5,238 of CAYGXH010000067.1, read as the reverse complement.
TTGCATCCGACCTCGGGCTCACACTCACCATCGGCGTTGGTTGTGCGTCAAGGATCTCAACAACCTCCTTTGGCGGCAGTTTATAAAAAGATTGTGGTACGAGTATCGAAGAACAGACCAACAAGAAAACAACGAATAATAATTTTTTCATGCTTGGTTCCTTCCGGAGATTTAATCGAATATTGGGGGCATTGAAAAGATATGCTACTTATTGACCTCTATTTTTCCACTCCCATGTATACCAGTTTAATACCTGCCTGTTTTGCATATTCTTTGATTCGATTATCGCGGTAGAATTCCTTGTAGTAGATCACTCGGATGCCGCTGTTTGCCAGAAGTTTGAAACAGGTCAGGCACGGCGAAGCTGTAACGTAAATTTCAGCATGGTCGATTGCGATGCCGTGCTTGGCGGCCTGGGCAACAGCATTTGCCTCGGCGTGAACAGTACGCACACAGTGCCCGTTTTCCATGTCATGACCTGCATCGTCGCAGTGCGGGGCGCCACGGATACTGCCGTTATACCCCGTCGAGAGGATTGTCTTGTCCCTTACAACCACAGCGCCGATATGTTTCCGGTCGCAGGTGCTGCGGGTTGCTACCTGCCCCGCTATATTCATAAAATAATCATGCCAATCGACTCTTACTGCAGTCATACGTATGTTCCTAACAATGATGGATGTGCTGTTAATACTTTCGTGCTACAAAATATCGAAAGGGATGATTCTTTGCAAGTAAGTAAATGCTTCTCACTTGCCGAACGAATTATGGACGCTCGGCTCTTTCATCAGCTTCTCAATAGAATCAATATCTTTAGGTACTTTTCCTGATAGTACTTTATTACCTGTTTCGGTGATAAGAACATCATCCTCTATTCTGACACCAATATTTGCATATTTCTTGTAAACATCCTTTACTTTTTCTACATAGGAAGCGAATTCTCCATCCTGTACCAAACCTTTTATATGTTGAGGAATCGAATCAAGCATGTCCTTCGGGAAATAAAGACCGGGTTCCATAGTGTAAACCATCCCGTGCATATAAAGCTTCTCATCGAACGGTTTTTTCTGAAAATGCTGATATACGTCGTGGACATCGAGGCCAATGCCGTGTCCGAATCCATGGAGGATGTATAACTTTCTCTGCCAGTTACTCGACGTATCGGTTACAAGACCGAGACGGTTAAGTCCCTCGATTAAAACATTTTCAACCTCCCGTTCACATTGAGGATAGGAACTCCCGGGCGTCATTCGATTGATTCCCTCCTGTTGTGCACGCAGAACAAGATTGTAAATTTCCCGCTGTTCGTATGTGAAGCGGCCGCTTACCGGAATCGTTCTGCTGATATCTGCGACGTACTCATCGAAAAATGCTCCGAAATCAAAGACGATGACGTCACCTGCCTGCATAATGCGGTCTGTCGCGCCAAAGTGGATGAACGTGGAATTTGGTCCCGATGCTACCTGTGTGAATGCTTCTTTTCCATCAAGACGATTCATTGTGTAATGGAGTATCGTTTTAAGATCAATTTCTCTCATTCCCGGTGAAGCAGCGCGGAAAGCATCGTTGAGGCACAGGGCGGTGATGTCGATCGCCTGCTGCAGCTTCGATAACTCATCCCGGGATTTGAACAGTCGCATTTCATTTATGATCGGGTCAAGATTTTGCAGTTGTTTAACATCGGAAAATATACCGGGACTGCCGATAAGATCCGTTATAACTACAATATCACCGTCTGGAATGTAGACTGTATCCTCACTATAGAGAAGAGGAAAAATGAATGACTTCAATTGATCCAGTGGACGGCTGTCGAAATAACTACCTGTATCTTTCTTTTCTCTCTGCTGGGGAGATGAGAAGAGAATTTCTTTTTTTCCGTCAAGCGGGGTAATGACAAGTACAGCTTTTTCCTCTGCACGACCGGTGAGGTAGTAAAAATTCCTGCTCGCCCGATACCCGGTTGTACCTTTATGCTCCGATGGTATAATCGCGACGGCGATCCCAATCTTCGTCCTGACAGATTCACGACGTTGGGCGAATAGATCTATTTTTTGAGAAAACAAATACGGAGGCAGGAATAATGACAAAGAAGCAAGATACACTAACAGGTATAAACAATTAAACCGATCCGATTTCATACTCAATACCCTTTTTGTCTGTTAACATTTCATAATGATTTTTTATTGCAATCCGGCAGGCGGTACATCAACATGACATTGTACCAATAAATCCTCTCATTGTCAATCAAACCAAACCTCCCGAAGATTAATCCAGCGAATTATTCCTATATGTTACGCTGATCTTTTAACCCTCACCCCCGCCCGACTGCCGCAGGCGGGCGGGGGTGAGGGTAACCAGGAAACTTTCGGGGAGCTAAAATGGATATAAAATTCTTGACATTCGAGGAAAAGAAACTTAGATTATAAAAGTATTTTATTTTCATATTTTTAATGTACTAAGAGGAGACACAGATGGATCGAAGGACCTTCATCAGGAAAAGCATAGGAGCATCAATCGCGTTCGGAGCGTACACAACAGGCGGTAGCTTCGACAATCTCTTCGCTCAGGCACCGACCGCAATAGATCTCGTCGCTATTAAAGGCGGAGAACCTGATGTAATGTTTGACAAGGGAATTGAGGCACTCGGCGGTATGAAAGCCTTCGTGAAAAAGGGAACCAAGGTCGTCGTTAAACCAAATATCGGTTGGGATGTTATACCAGAGCGTGCAGGGAATACAAATCCTAAGCTGATCTCAAGAATCATCAAACACTGCTACGAAGCCGGAGCTAAAGAAGTCTACGTTGTAGACCACACTTGCGATGAGTGGAAGCGGTGCTATACCAACAGTGGAATCGAAAAAGCCGCCAAAGACGCCGGAGCTAAAGTCGTTCCCGGAGGAAGTGAAAGTTACTACCACGATGTTACTATTCCGCAGGGAATATCACTTAAAACTGCAAAAGAACATGAAGTGATCCTTGATGCAGATGTATTCATCAACGTACCCATTCTCAAGAACCACAGCGGGGCGTCTCTCACCATCGGAATGAAAAACCTGATGGGAAACGTATGGGACAGAGGATACTGGCATCGCAACGATCTTCAGCAGTGTATCGCCGATTTCGCTACCTTCCGCAAGCCTCAACTGAACGTTATCGATGCGTACTATGTTATGAAAGCAAACGGACCCCGCGGCGTCTCTGTCGACGACGTCGTGACTATGAAAGCACAGCTAATTTCAACCGATATCGTCGCTGCCGATGCAGCTGCAGCAAAGCTCTTTGGGACAAAACCAGAAGAAGTCCGCCACATACGAATCGCTGCGGAAATGAAAGTGGGCAGGATGGATCTGGATAAGCTTAACATCAAGCGAATTACCGTGTGATAGGTTTTAAGCTTCACTTTCTGAAGAAATCACGGGTTTTCCTCTCTCTACTTTTCTTCATCCCGATTAGTGTACTGTTTCTCGATCCGCGGAACGGTATCCCGGCGGCGGTGAGCAACTTTTTCACATCTCTTCAGATAATCCCTTCTTTCATAAAATTATTTGTTTTTTTCGGGTGGCTTACCATCGGACTCGTAGTCGTGGTTCTACTCACGCTCCTTTTTGGAAGAGTATACTGTTCGACGCTTTGTCCGCTCGGAACATTTCAGGACATCGTTATTCGCATCAGGAAAAAAATTCATAAAAAAGAACGGTATGAGTTTATAAAACCGGCTTACGCTATACACTACGGAATTTTCGCCATTAGCACCGTGATCGCATTCCTCGGATCAATGACACTCCTGAACCTTTTTGAACCGTTCAGCAATTACGGGCGCATGGTCACCTCTCTCGTTGAACCTCTCGTCACCATCTGCAACAACATCGGCGCAGGATTCATAGGACAGTTCAACTGGTATTTTCTTTATAAAGTACCACTACGGAATATCGATCTCGATACGATTGCTTATCCGCTTCTTTTTCTCCTGCTTGTCGGTTATCTGGCCTACAAACATGGCCGATTGTTCTGCAATCTCCTGTGTCCTGCAGGTGCTTTGCTGGGCATGTTATCCCGGATTTCCCTCTATAATATTATAGTTTATGCAGAAAACTGCAACCACTGCGGCGCGTGCGAGCGGGTGTGCAAGGCAAATTGCATTCAGAGTGATCTGCAGAAAATCGAATTCGCCGCGTGCGTTGGATGTTTCAATTGCATCAGCGCTTGCCCGACCGGCGGCATGACCTACGCCAGACTCCGTCCATCAATGATCCGCCGTTCAGGAGAAAGTTTTGAACCATCGCGGAGAAAGTTCTTCAGGGAGATTATCACTCCCGCTCTCAGCACAATGTTTTACCCGCTTGCTTCCATTGACAGTACGAGCACTCCCGTCAGCGGTTACGATGCCAGCAGAAATCATCCTGTATCCCCTCCTGGCTCACACAGCATCGACCGGTATTCCAGTCTCTGTACAGCATGTCATTTGTGCGTGAGCGCCTGTCCGTCTCAGGTTCTCTACCCTTCATTTCTCCATTATGGCATCGCAGGAATTTTCCAGCCGATGATGAACTACACGGCAAGTTACTGTAATTACGAGTGCACAGTTTGCACCCAGATCTGTCCAACAGGTGCAATTCTTCCCGTATCCATAGAACAAAAAAAGTTGATTCAGATAGGCAAAGCAACCTTCTTCAAGGATGATTGCATTGTGGTGGCGAAGAAGAAGGACTGTGCTGCATGCTCGGAGCACTGTCCGACGAAAGCCGTTCACATGGTGCCGTATGAGGGGAAGCTGAACATTCCGGAATTAAACAACGATATCTGTGTCGGCTGCGGCGCCTGCGAGCATGCTTGTCCGACAATCCCGAGGAAGGCAATATACGTTACCGCGAACCAGGTTCACGCGCAGGCTAAAAAACCTACCGTGAAAAAGCAGGAAGAAATCTTCGACAGCTCGAAAGATTTTCCTTTCTAACCCCGTACCTTGCGAAGGCTTGCCCTGAACGAAGTGAAGGGTCTACCTTCGCAAGGTTTGCTCTGTTCGCCCCGGCTGAATTGAAAGGTAGAATAATTTCATTAACACACCGATTCATCGGTGTGTATTAGACCAAGGGAAAGCAGGAAGCTGTTTCAACAGCTTCAGCAGAAACCGTTGAAACGGTTACACATGTTGCTCTTGTTTGGAGTCACTTTGATCTTTCCCCGAAAAAATGGACAACGAGTTAAGATAGAAAATATTGTTGTTCAAAATCAAACGGTGAA